>NZ_LGCW01000272.1:0-57138 GCF_001279365.1 Streptomyces sp. NRRL F-5755
CACCACGCCCCCACTCAGCCCCTCACCTCCCCACCCGAGTAGCCCCCTCCAACGCCAGCAGAACCGAGTGGTATCCCCGGCCGTTCGTGGCGTGGTCCATGCCCACCTCGCACATCCGGTTCGCGGACAGGTGCGCGTCGAAGTGGCGGGACGTCACCTCGGCGGCCTCCTTGGCGGTCGCGGCCTCGGTGAGTTCCTTGTGCAGCATGCCGCGGTCGCCGGCGAAGGCGCAGCAGCCCGCGTCGTCGGGGACGACCACTTCCCTCGCGCACGCCTCGGCGACGGCGCGCAGCTGCACCTCGTCGCCCAGGTGCCGCATGGAGCACGTCGGGTGGAGCACGGCGGAGCCGATCGTACGGTGGATCTCCAGGTGCGGCAGCAGTTCCTCGGCCGCCCAGACCACCGAGTCCACGACGGTCAGTTCGGCGTGCAGTTCCCGGTTGTCGGGGGTCAGGTACGGCACGACCTCGTGGGCGATGCCCAGCGTGCACGAGGACGCGTCCACGACCAGCGGCAGCCGCCCGCCCGCGGTCCAGCCCCAGGCCGCTTCCACGATGCGGTTGGCCATCACCGCGTTGCCCTCGTCGTAGCCCTTGGAGTGCCAGACGGTGGCGCAGCAGGTGCCCTGCACGTCGGAGGGGATCCACACCGGCTTGCCCGCGCGCGCCGACACCGCCACGACGGCCTCGGGCAGGGAGGGCCCGTCGAAGCCGTCCGGTTCCCCGAAGATGCGGTTCACGCAGGCCGGGTAGTAGACCGCGGCGGCTCCCACCCGCCGGGTGGCGGGCAGTCCGCGGGCCGCGGCGCCGGGGATCTGCGGCAGCCATTCCGGTACGAGATCGGGCCGTACCGCCTTGCGCGCCGCGCCCGTCAGGGACTTCAGCAGCCGGTCGGCGCGCCCCTCGCCGATCCGGTCGCCGATCTTCGCGGCGGCGGCCACCGCCAGCCGCGCCGACCGTTCCACCGCCTTGAAGTGCCGGGCCGTCAGCGCCGCGGCGCGTTCCTCGGCGGGGGAGTGGCGCCGGTGCCGGAACTCCTTCATCATCACGCCGGTGTCGATGCCGACCGGGCAGGCCAGCTTGCAGGTGGAGTCGCCCGCGCAGGTGTCCACCGCGTCGTAGCCGTACGCGTCCAGCAGGGCGCCGGTGACCGGCGACGCCGGGGCCTGGCGCATCATCTCGCGGCGCAGCACGATGCGCTGACGCGGCGTCGTGGTGAGGTCCTGGCTGGGGCAGGTCGGTTCGCAGAAGCCGCACTCGATGCAGGGGTCGGCGATCGCCTCGACCTGCGGAATGGTCTTCAGGCCGCGCAGATGGGCCTTCGGGTCGCGGTCGAGCAGGACGCGCGGGGCCAGGATGCCGTGCGGGTCCACGGTCCGCTTGATCCGCCACATCAGTTCCGTGGCGCGCGGGCCCCACTCCAGTTCCAGGAACGGCGCGATGTTGCGGCCGGTGGCGTGCTCGGCCTTCAGCGAGCCGTCGAAGCGCTCGACGGTCAGCGCGCAGAACTCGTCCATGAAGGCGGCGTAGCGCTCCACGTCCGCGGGCCGGGCGGCGTCGAAGGCGAGCAGGAAGTGCAGGTTGCCGTGGGCGGCGTGGCCCGCGACCGCCGCGTCGAAGCCGTGCCGGTCCTGGAGTTCGAGCAGCGCCGTGCAGGCTTCGGCGAGCCGGGACGGCGGTACGGCGAAGTCCTCGGTGATCAGCGTCGTACCGGACGGGCGGGAGCCGCCGACCGCGGTGACGAACGCCTTGCGGGCCTTCCAGTACCCGGCGATGACCGCGGGATCGCGGGTGAACTCGTTGGTGACGGACGCGACCGGGGCGACCAGCTCCAGGCCCGCCAGCACCTTGCGCGCGGCCTCCTCCTGGGCCTCGCGCGCCGCCTCGTCGGGCGCGCGGAACTCGACCAGCAGCGCGGTGGTCGTCTTCGGCAGCTCCGCCCAGTCGGCCGGTACGCCGGACACGCTCACCGAGGCGCGCAGCGTGTTGCCGTCCATCAGCTCGACGGCGATCGCACCCGCCTCGTTGAACAGCGGCACGGCCGCAGCGGCGGCGCTCAGCGTCGGGAAGAACAGCAGGGCGGTGGAGGTGTACCGGTCCAGCGGCAGCGTCTCGAAGACGGTCTCCGCGATGAAGGCGAGGGTGCCCTCGGAGCCCACCGCCAGCCCGCGCAGGATCTCGGCGGGGGTGGCGCCGTCCAGAAAGGCGTCCAGCCGGTAGCCGTTGGTGTTCTTGATCTCGTACTTGGCGCGGATCCGGGCCATCAGCTCCGGGTCCGCCTCGATCTCCGCCTTCAGCGCCAGCAGCCCGCGGCACAGCTCGGGCTCGGCGTGCGCCAGTTCCTCGTCGGCGGCCGGGTCGCCGGTGTCCACGATGGTCCCGGAGGGCAGGACGAGGGTGACCGAGGCCAGCGTCCGGTAGGAGTTGCGGGTGGTGCCCGCCGTCATGCCGGACGCATTGTTGGCCACCACGCCGCCCAGCGTGCAGGCGATGGCGCTGGCCGGGTCCGGGCCGAGCAGCCGGCCGTGCCGGGCGAGCGCGGCGTTGGCCCGTACGACCGTGGTGCCGGGCCGGATACGGGCGCGGGCGCCGCCGTCCAGCACCTCGACGCCCGCCCAGTGCCGGCGCACGTCCACGAGGATGTCCTCGCCCTGCGCCTGCCCGTTGAGCGAGGTCCCGGCGGCCCGGAAGACGACGCTGCGCCCCTTGCCGTGCGCGTAGGAGAAGACCGCGGAGACGTCGTCGATGTCCTCGGCCAGCACGACGACCTGCGGCACGAAGCGGTACGGGCTCGCGTCGGAGGCGTACCGGACCAGGTCGGAGACGTGGTGCAGCACCTTGTCCGGGCCGAGCAGCGCCGTCAGCTCGTCGCGCAGCCGCTCCGGGGTGCCGGACGCCTGCCGGTCCGTCACCCGGTCGTGGTACGGGCCTTCGGTGGCGGCCGGCCGCAGGGCCTCCGGCTTCGGTTCCAGCAGGGGCATGACGACGTACCTCCGGTCCGCTCGGCTCGCTCGGGCGGCCGGTCCGGCGTCCGGAGCGGCCACCCGGGCCAGTGTTTCAGCAGCGGGTGGCCGCCCCGTCGACGAGGGTGGACAACAGGCCGCCGAGCACTTCCCGCTCTTCGGCGGTCAGTGGTGCCAGGATGTCCCGTGCGGCGGCCCGGCGCGCGCCGCGCAACGCGCGCAGCGTCGAACGGCCGGTGTCGGTCAGCTCGATCCGTACGACCCGGCGGTTGGCGGGGTCGGGCACCCGGCGTACCGCGTCCTTCGCCTCCAGCGCGTCGACCAGCGTGGTCACCGCCCGTGGCACGACCTCCAGGCGCGCGGCCAGGTCGGCCATCCGGGGCGCCTGGTCGCGGTAGTGGTCCACGATGCGCAGCAGCCGGGTCTGCGCGGGGGTCAGGGCGATGTCGAGGTCTTCCATGTGCCGCTGCTGCGCGCGGTGCATCCGGCGGGTGAGCCGCACCAGCTGCTCCGCCAGGTCGGGATCGGTGGGGGCCGGGTCGGGGGAGGACATGGCCGGAGGATATCAGGACCAGGTTCATTGTGAGTATAGGTAACAATGAACTATGCTCGGCGGCACCTTGTTCCCGTACCGCCTCCGAAGGAGCCCATGCGCCCCGACGTACCCGAGTGGACGCCGCCGCCCCGGGACCCGGCCCAGCCGGCCCAGGTGCGGCGCATCCTCGCCCTCTTCCGCCCCTACCGCGGCCGGCTGGCCACGGTGGGCCTGCTGGTGGCCGCCTCCTCGCTGGTCTCGGTCGCCTCCCCGTTCCTGCTCCGCGCCGTCCTGGACGTGGCGATCCCCGGACGCCGTACCGGCCTGCTGACCCTGCTCGCCGCCGGCATGATCACCACCGCCGTGCTGACCAGCGTCTTCGGCGTCCTGCAGACGCTGATCTCGACCACCGTCGGCCAGCGCGTCATGCACGACCTGCGCACCGCCGTCTACGCCAAGCTCCAGCGCATGCCGCTGGCGTTCTTCACCCGCACCCGCACCGGCGAGGTGCAGTCCCGCATCGCCAACGACATCGGCGGCATGCAGGCCACCGTCACCTCCACCGCGACCTCCCTGGTCTCCAACCTCACCTCGGTCGTCGCCACCATCGTCGCCATGATCGCCCTCGACTGGCGGCTGACCCTGGTCTCCCTGCTGCTGCTCCCGCTCTTCGTCTGGATCAGCCGCCGGGTCGGCAACGAACGCAAGAAGATCACCACCGCGCGGCAGAAGCAGATGGCCGCGATGTCCGCCATGGTCACCGAATCGCTGTCGGTCAGCGGCATCCTGCTCGGCCGCACCATGGGCCGCGCCGACTCGCTCACCAAGAACTTCGCCACCGAGTCCGAGCGGCTGGTCGGCCTGGAGGTCCGCGCCAACATGGCCGGCCGCTGGCGGATGGCCACCATCGGCATCGTCATGGCCGCCATGCCCGCCCTCATCTACTGGTCGGCCGGACTCGTCCTCCAGATCGGCGGCCCGCAGTTCTCCCTCGGCACCCTCGTCGCCTTCGTCACGCTCCAGCAGGGCCTGCTGCGCCCCACCGTCTCGCTGCTGTCCACCGGCGTGCAGATGCAGACCTCGATCGCGCTCTTCCAGCGCATCTTCGAATACCTCGACCTGCCGGTGACCATCACCGAACCGGCCCGCCCGGTACGCCTGGCCGAGCCGCGCGGCGAGATCCGCTTCGAGGACGTGACGTTCGCGTACGACAGCCCCGAGCCCGGCGCCGGGCCCGCTCCGGCGACCCTGCGCGACATCGACCTGACCGTCCCGGCCGGCACCAGCCTCGCCGTCGTCGGCGCGACCGGCAGCGGCAAGAGCACCCTCAGCTACCTGGTGCCGCGTCTGTACGACGTGACGGCGGGCCGCGTCACCCTGGACGGCGTCGACGTACGCGACCTGGACTTCGACTCCCTCGCCCGCGCGGTCGGCGTGGTCTCCCAGGAGACCTACCTCTTCCACGCCTCGGTCGCCGACAACCTCCGCTTCGCCAAGCCGGACGCCACCGACGACGAACTGGAGGCCGCCGCCCGCGCGGCCCAGATCCACGACCACATCGCGGCCCTGCCGGACGGCTACGAGACCCTTGTGGGCGAGCGCGGCCACCGCTTCTCCGGCGGCGAGAAGCAGCGGCTCGCCATCGCCCGGACGATCCTGCGCGACCCGCCCGTCCTCGTCCTCGACGAGGCCACCAGCGCGCTGGACACCCGTACGGAGCACGCGGTGCAGCAGGCGATGGACGCACTCTCCAAGGGCCGTACGACGATCACCATCGCGCACCGCCTGTCCACCGTCCGCGACGCCGACCAGATCGTCGTCCTCGACGCGGGACGCATCGCCGAACGCGGCACCCACGGTGAACTCCTCGCCGCCGACGGCCGGTACGCGGCCCTGGTACGGCGTGACGCACACCTCGTCCCCAACGGTGATCAGCCCCTGTCCGCCGATCTGACGCATGGGTAAGGTCGGCTCCGACCGCGCCGGACCGACCCCAGGAGCGCCCGTGGCAGCCGCCGACCGCACCACCGACCGTTCCGCTCTGACGATGGCCCGGATGCTCGGCGGCATGGGGGCGCTCCACTTCCTCGCCCCCAGGCCGTTCGACGCGATCGTGCCGCGCGCGCTGCCCGGCTCCCCGCGCACCTGGACGTACGCCAGCGGCGCCGCGGAACTGGCGGTCGCCGCCGCGGTGGCCCTGCCGCGCACCCGCCGGGCCGGCGCGCTGGCCGCCGCCGGCCTGTTCGCCGCCGTCTTCCCCGCCAACATCAAGATGGCCCGCGACTGGCGTCACCGCCCCGCGCCCCTCAGGGCCATCGCCTACGGCCGCCTCCCGCTCCAACTCCCGATGGTGGCCTGGGCCCTCCACACGGCCCGCACCGCCCGCCCCTGACCCCCATGACTCAACAAGAGCCGCTGCCGCCCTTCGAATTCGCCTTCCCGGGCCCCCTGCGGGACCGGCTGGTGGCCGCCGTCCTCTCCGGCGCCAAAACCACCACCACGGGCCTGCTGGCCGACTACGAACACGCGGGCGACCCTCTCCCGCAGGCAGGCGAGCGCTATCAGGTCCCCGCCTCCGACGGCCGACCCGTGGCCGTCATCGAGGTGACGGAAGTACGGGTGCTACGCCTGGCCGACGTGGACCTGCGACACGCCGTGGACGAGGGCGAGGGCCACGAGACACTGGCCGACTGGCGGGCCGACCACGAGACCTTCTGGCACAGTCCGGAAATGCGCGAGGCCCTGGGCGACCCGGGATTCAGGGTGGACGACGACACGCTGCTCGTAACGGAACGGTTCCGGGTCGTCGAGCGCCTGTAGGACGGCACGAGCGCTCACAGCGCTCCCAGGTCCACCGCCCCCGCCATCGCCCGGTACCCCGCGTCATTCGGGTGCTTGCGATCGCCGCTGTCGTACGCGGGCAGGAGGGCGTACGGGTTCGACGGGTCGGCGAGGGCCGTGGCGAAGTCGGCCACCGCGTCGAAGGCGCCCGAGTCGCGTATCCACGCGTTGATCTCCTGACGCTTGGCCTCCGAGACGGGGGTGTGGTACTCGGCGCCCTCGAAGGGCAGGACCGTGCCGCCGATGACCCGTACTCCGGCCGTGTGGGCCTGGGTGATCAGGTCGCGGTAGCCGGCGATGAGCGCTTCGGCGGGCTGGTCCGGGTTCGGCCGGTACGTCGGGTACGCGGCCGGGTCCACCTCGCTGAAGCCGATGTCGTTGAGGCCGACGAGCACGATGGCGGTCCGTACCCCGGGCTTGTCGAGAACGTCCCGCCGAAAGCGCGCGCCGGCCCGTTCGCCGAACCAGGGCGCGTCGCTGAGCAGCAGGTTGCCGCCGATTCCGGCGTTGAGCACCGGGCGTGCCAGGCCGGCCTCCGTCAGGCGCTCGGCGAGCGCGTCCGGGTAGCGGCGGTCGGTGTCGGTGGTGGAGGAGAACCCGTCGGTGATCGAGTCGCCGAACGTCACCACGGTGTCCCGGCGGGCCGGGCCGCCGGCCAGTTCCACGTCGGCGAGGAAGTACCAGGAGACCGTGGTCTCGGTGAAGACCGCCGGGTCCGCGGCGGTCAGCTGGTCGCCCGCGGCGCGGTAGGCGGTGGTGAACGCCTGGGCGTGGAAGGTTGCGGGGCCGGTCGGCCGCGCGAAGTACAGGCTCACCGTCAGGTGGTCGAAGGGGGCCACGGGCAGCTCGGCCGCGTCGCTCCAGATCTCGCCGCCTGCGGGGACACGGGCGGTTCCGGCGCCCGCGAAGGTCAGGCGGCGGGTGGTTCCCGCCTGGACGGCCGCGCCCCGGTCCGTACGGGCGAGAGCGGCGCCGGTGACCTCCAGAGGAGCCGTGCCGTAGCGGTTGGAGAGCTTCACGCGGGCCGCGGTGCCGGAGCCGGTGACCCGGACGACCTGACGCACCGTCTGGTCGGCGAATCCCTCCTCGGCCCAGTTCTTGTCGAAGCCGCTGCTGGGGCGCTGGACGGCGGTGCTCCAGCCGGCCTGCCACCCGGTGGTGTCGTGCATGACGGTCGCTCGCTTTCTGCCGTGAATCCTTCCGCGGATGCGGTGATCACGAGTCTGCTGAGCGGGCGCCCGGCCACCCAGCCCCCCGGGCTGCGTACGCACCGGATGCCTACCCACGCCAGGGTCACCCTGCGGCCGAAGGCGGGAGCCGGGGGTGGCGAGCGGGTGAGAGTGCGGTGCGGCCCGGCCGGTCGAAGTTGGCGCAATCTTGATCGTGATAGGGCAGACAGCGTGCCGAGCGGAGTTTCACTCGATCACACCCGGCAAGGTGCACGACGCAACCACCTCACCCCACAGCACCCACCCCTACGCACACTCGGAGGCGACGTGGTCGACAGCGCTCCCGGCCGGCCCACGGCGGACGACGGGCACCCGGCGGCCCGGCGGGCGGCCCGCGCACCCGCCGGCACCACGGGCCCGGGCGGGCACCTGACGCGCGGGCCGGGCCGCCGCGGCGTCCTGGCCGCCACCGCGGCGGCCGGCCTCGGCCTCCTCACCGCCTGCGCGGGGAAGGCGGACGGCGACGCGTCACCGCCCGGCGCGGCACCGCTCCGTACCGGCGCGGCCACGCCCGGCCCCTCGCGCAAGCCCGCCAAGAAGCGCCCCCAGCTGCCGCGCGGCGGCCGGCAGCTGTTCCCCCGATACCAACTCGCCGGCTTCTGCGGCCTGCCCGGATTCGCGGCCCTCGGCCGCCTCGGCACCGGCGACCTGGACGAGCGCGCCCGGGAGATCGAGAAGCTCGCCCACACCTACGCCGGCGACCGCGAACCGCTGCCCGTCCTGGAACTGCTGGCCACGGTCGCCAACGCGGAGGCGGGTTCCGACGGCACCTACCGTTCCCGTACCGACGCCGACACCGTCCGCCGCTTCCACGCGGCCGCGCGCAAGCACCGCGCGCTGCTGCTCCTGAACATCCAGCCGGGCCGCGCCCCGGCTCTGGGCGAGGTCAAGGCGCTGCGCGAATGGCTGGTGCACCCGGACGTGGGCATCGCCCTGGACCCCGAGTGGGAGATGGGCCCCGGCGAGAAGCCCGGCGACACCTACGGGAGCACCGACGGCCGCGAACTCACCGAGATCGCCCGCTACCTCTCCGGCCTGGTCCGTGAGCACGACCTGCCGGAGAAGCCCTTCATCTTCCACCAGGTGGCCTCCTCGGTGGTCCGCGACCAGCACGCGTTCCGGCCGCAGCCCGGCGTCGCCGCCGTCAAGTGCGCCGACGGCATCGGCTCGCCGGGCCTGAAGCGGGAGACCTGGAACCACCTGGTCAGAAACATGCCCCGGGGGATGCACACCGGCTTCAAGCTCTTCTACGAGGAAGACCCCAAGGGCAGCCGCCTGATGACCCACCAGGAAGTGCTGGCCCTGCGCCCGCAGCCCGAGTACGTCATGTACGAGTAGGTGCCCCCGCCGGGCCGGAGCGGGGGCAGTGGACTCACCGCCTCAGGCGGGCCGCAGCCGGTACGCGTAGCTGTAGGGCCGGTCGGCACGCAGCAGGTACGTGTCCAGCGGCGGCGCGCCCCACGAGTCGTTCCCGCCGACGCCCATCTGCCGGTGGTTGACGCCGAGCACCGTCTCCGGGCGCCGCTTCAGCTGGTACGGATGCTCGTGCCGCTCGCTCTCCAGGTCGGACGGCGCGTAGTGCAGGGCGCTCAGCTCCAGCAGCGGCGCGCCGTCGCCCGGCTCCGCGCGCACGATCAGCCCCGTACCGTCGCGGCCGGTCAGCGAGGCGCTGCGCACATCGGTCACGTTGCCGGTCTGCTGCGGCCGGACGTACGGGCCGAACTGGGCGTCTACGCTGCTGCGGTAGCGGCCGACGAACGCCGCCGTGCGCCGGTCCCAGTAGTTCTCGTGCGGCCCCCGCCCGTACCAGCTCAGGGTCTCCAGCCCGGCCGGTACGGTCAGCAGCGCGCCCACCATCGGCAGGTCGGGCAGCCGGCGGCCCGGCGTGAGCGTGTGCCGCACCCGTACCTCGCCGTCACCGCGCACGGTGAAGACGGTGTTCCAGCGGGAGGCGGAGGGCCATGTGGGCAGCGTGGCCGTGACCTCGACGGTCACCTCGGCGGCGGACGGCTGCGCGGTCTTCACCCGTGTCACGGTGCGCCGGGCGCCCGCCTCGCGCCAGGTGCGCAGCGACTGGTGCGCGTCGCGGCCGATGTCGTTGTCCGTGGGCCCGCGCCAGAAGTTGGGCACCGGCCCGGCGGCCAGCAGCGCCCGCCCGCGGTGGCGGTAGGCCGACAGGGTGCCGCTCGCCTTGTCCAGGACGAGTTCGAGGTCGCGCCCGGTGACGGTGACCGCCCGGTCAGACTCGGTGAGGCGGAGCGGCGGCAGTCCGGCGGGGGAGGGCTCGGCGGGCGCGGGGGCGCGCCAGGGCAGCGCGAGCTGTTCGGCGGCGATGCTGTGGCCCGCGTCCGCCCAGGAGGTCGCGTGGCGCAGTACGAAGGTGAGGTTGAGCCAGTACTCGGCTCCGGGCGCGGGCCGCTCGGGCCGGGTGAAGGGAATCCGTACGGTCGTCTCCTGGCCGGGCGCGGCCTGGGGCGCGGGCAGCGTGCCGTGCTCGATCCGCTCGCCGTCGCGGGTGACCTCCCAGCGCAGCTCGTAGCCGTCGAGGCCCAGGAACAGCTGCCGGTTGGTGATCCGTACCGTGCCGGCGGCGAGGTCGGCGGCGGCCGTCCGGACGGCCTGGTAGACCTTCTTGACCTCGTGGATGGCCGGGTGCAGCACGCGGTCGGCAGAGACGATGCCGTTGCAGCTGAAGTTCCAGTCGGTCGGGTAGCCGGGATGCCAGTCGCCGCCGTAGGAGAGGTATGTGCGCTTCGGGTCGCCGGGGACGGGCAGGCGGATGGCCTGGTCGACGAAGTCCCAGATGAAGCCGCCGTGCAGGTTCGGATAGCGCTCGAAGACGTCCCAGTACTCCTGGAAGTTGCCGGTGCTGTTGCCCATGGAGTGCGCGTATTCGCACAGGAGGAACGGCTTGGGGTTGCCGGACTTCCCGTAGCGCTCGACCTCGTCCGGCTTGGCGTACATCCGGCTCTCGATGTCGGCGACCGCGTTCATGCCCTCGTAGTGCACCGGCCGGGACGGGTCGCGGCGGTGCGTCCAGTCCGCCATGGTGCGGAACGTGCTGCCCTGGCCCGCCTCGTTGCCCAGCGACCAGACCACGACGGACGGATGGTTCTTGTCCCGCTCGACCATCGACCGCATCCGGTCCAGACAGGCGTCGGTCCACTCCGGCAGGCTCCCGGGCAGCCGGTCGCGGACCCCGTGCGACTCCAGGTTGGCCTCGCCGACGACGTACAGGCCGTACTCGTCGCACAGTTCCAGCCAGCGCGGATCGGCCGGGTAGTGGGAGGTGCGGACGGCGTTGATGTTGTGCTGCTTCATGATGCGGATGTCCTGGAGCATGCGCTCCTCGGGGACGGCCTGCCCGTGGTCGGGGTCGGTCTCGTGCCGGTTGACGCCGCGGAAGACGACCGGCTGCCCGTTGACGGTGAGCGTGCCGGGCCCGTACGCGACGGACCGGAAGCCCACCCGGCTGCTCTGCACGTCCACGGTGCGGCCCGCCGGGTCGGTGAGGGTCAGCACGAGCGTGTAGAGGTACGGGGTCTCGGCGGACCACAGGCGCGGGGCGCGGACGGTGGCCTTCGGCTCGACCGTGGCCTCGGGCCCGTCGCCGAAGCGGACCTCGGCGGTCAGCGGCGCGGGCAGCGCGGGCCGCCCCCGCTCGTCGTACAGCTCCGCTCTGAGCCGGTGCGCGCCCGCCGCCGCCCCGCCCCGGTTGCGTACGGTCGCGGCCACGGTCAGCTCCGCGTCGCGGTGCGCGGCGTCCAGAGCGGTACGTACGTGCAGGTCCTGGAGGTGTACCGGGGCGATGGAGTACAGGTACACATCGCGGAAGATCCCGGACAGGTCGATCATGTCCTGGTCCTCCAGCCAGCTGCCGTCGGACCATCGGTAGACCTCGACGGCCAGCACGTTCGTACCGGGCCGCAGCCGCTCGGTGATGTCGAACTCGGCCGGGGTGTAGCTGTCCTCGCTGTAGCCGACCCGCTCGCCGTTGACCCACACGAAGAACGCGGACTTCACGCCCTGGAAGGAGAGCAGGGTCCGGCGGCCGTCCCAGCTGCCGGGGACGGTGAAGGCGCGCCGGTAGGAGCCGACCGGGTTGAAGCCGTGCGGGACGTGCGGCGGCTGCGGGTCCTCGTACCCGATCCACGGGTACTTCACGTTGAGGTAGATCGGCTCCGGATAGCCCTCGATCTCCCAGTTGGACGGCACGGTGATGCGGTCCCAGCCGCTGTCGTCGTACGGGGGCGCGAAGAAGTCGCGGGGCCGCTCGTCGGGATTCCTGGACCAGTGGAAGCGCCAACTGCCGTTGAGGGAGCGGTAGTACGGGGACGCGCGGAACGTCCCGGCCCGTGCGGCCCTGGTGTCGCCGTACGGGATCAGGCGGGCGCGGGCCGGTTCGCGGTTGACCTGGAAGATCCGCGGTGCGGCGTCCCACTCCTCGCCGAAGGCGACCGAAGGGACGGAGGCGGCGAAGGCTCGTTTCTGTGCGGCGAACGCGGCCCACCCGGCCAGCGCGGCGCCGGTGGCGAGGAAGGACCGGCGGTTGATGCGACGTACGTTCATGAGACAGCTCCGAACGTAAGGCAACAGGAAGCGTCAGGGTCGAACGGTGAGGGGCGCAACACAAGACGCCCTTCACGCCACTTCCCGCGCCCGCCTCACTCCGAGAGCAGCACGACCTCCAGCTTCCGCGGTCCGTGCACCCCTTCCACCCGGTCCAGCTCGATGTCACTGGTCGCCGACGGACCCGAGATCCACGTCAACGGCCGTGCCGGGTCCAGCCGTTCGAGCGCCTGCGGGACCGAGTCGACGACCTGGTCCGGGACCCGGACGACGCAGATGTGGTGATCGGGGACGAGCGAGATCCGGCGGCGCCCCTGGTCGGGCGAGCCGTCCAGGACGATCGTGCCGGTCTCCGCGATGGCCACCGCGCAGCCGGTGACGACGCTGTCCACCGCGTCGAGTTCGCGGGCGGTGCTCGCTGTCCGGTCGTGGATGCGGGTGGAGTCGGCGGCGGCCGTCCACGACGGGTCCAGCCCCGGCGGCACGAGTACGGAGCGCGCGCCGTGCTCGTCCAGCAGGCGCGCGATCAGCGCCGCCAGGCCGTTCGTGTCGCTGTGATGCACCAGCGCCCGGTACTCCGCCAGATTCTCCGCCAGCAGCGCCACCCGCTCCTCATCCGTACGGGAGCCGTGGGCGCGCAGGTAGTCGCGCGGCACCGGCGCGTCCTCCGGCCCCTCGCCGCGCGGTACGTCCGCCAGCGCCCGGCGCACCCGCGCCAGCACCACATCCCGGCTGCTCACTTGCCCTGCTCCTCTCCACGCGTACGCCGCCACCAGTCGCGGAACGACTCGGCCGGCACCGGCGGCAGGTCCCGGGTGTCCGACCAGGCGTGCCCGGGGCCCGGCAGCCGGCGCGGATGCAGCCGCCGGGTGCGGCCCGCCAGCCGCTGGCCCGCCCGCAGCACCCCCGGATGAGCGAAGGCGAACCCCGCCGCACGCATCGCCGCCCGCTCGGCGGCGTGCCCCTTGGCCGGCTTCAGGACGGTCTTCACCCCGCGCCGCGTCACCTTGCCGCCCTGCACCACCCGCTCCCGCAGATGCACCAGCACCTCCGGGATGTCGATGGCCACCGGGCACACCTCGTAGCAGGCGCCGCACAGCGACGACGCGTACGGCAGCGAGGCGTCCAGCTCGCTCGCCGTACCGCGCAGCTGCGGCGTGAGGATCGCGCCGATCGGGCCCGGGTACGCCGAGCCGTACGCGTGCCCGCCGGCCCGCTCGTACACCGGGCAGACGTTCAGGCAGGCCGAGCAGCGGATGCAGCGCAGCGCCTGGCGGCCCACCGTGTCGGCGAGGGTGTCGGTGCGGCCGTTGTCCAGCAGCACGAGATGGAAGGCGCGCGGGCCGTCGCCGTCCGCCGTCCCGGTCCACATCGAGGTGTACGGGTTCATCCGCTCGGCGGTCGAGGAGCGGGGCAGCAGCTGGAGGAAGATCTCCAGGTCCTGCCAGGTGGGCACCACCTTCTCGATGCCGACGACGGAGATCAGCGTCTCCGGCAGGGTCAGGCACATCCGGCCGTTGCCCTCGGACTCCACGACGACGAGCGTGCCGGTCTCCGCCACCATGAAGTTGGCGCCCGAGATGCCGACCTTGGCGTTCAGGAACTTCTCGCGCAGATGCAGCCGCGCCGCCTCCGCCAGTTCGCCCGGCGCGTCGGACAGCCCCTCGGGCGCCGCGCGGCCCCAGCTGCCCATCCGCTCACGGAAGATGTCGCGGATCTCGCCGCGGTTGCGGTGGATCGCGGGCACCAGAATGTGCGACGGCAGATCGTCGCCGAGCTGCACGATCAGCTCCGCGAGGTCCGTCTCGTACGCGCTGATGCCGGCCTCGGCCAGCGCCCGGTTCAGCCCGGTCTCCTGCGTCGCCATCGACTTGACCTTGACGACCTCGCGCTCGCCGGTCTCCCGCACCAGCCGGGCGACGATGGCGTTGGCCTCGGCGGCGTCCGCCGCCCAGTGCACCTGCCCGCCGGCCGCCGTCACCGCCTCCTCCAGCTGTTCCAGGTAGTGGTCGAGATGGCGCAGCGTACGGTCCTTGACGGCGGCGCCCGCGGCCCGCAGCCGCGCCCAGTCGTCCAGCTCGGCGACCGCCTTGGCCCGCTTGTCGCGGATGGTGTGGGTGGCGTACCGCAGGTTCGCGCGCAGTCGGCCGTCCTGCGTGGAGGACGCGGCGGCCGTGGGGAACGCGGGCATGCCGAGATAGGTGCCGCTCATCGCGGGCTCCCTTCCGTGGCAGCGGTCCGGACGGGCTGCCGGGCGCCGGGTTCGGTGGCGGCCAGGATCTCCGCGATGTGCACGGGCCGGGCCGCCGCGCCCTCCCGCCTGAGCATGCCGCCGATGTGCAGCAGACAGGAGTTGTCGACCGTGCAGACCGCCTCGGCGCCCGTCTCCCGGACGGCGCGCACCTTGTCGGCGCCCATCGCGGCCGACACCGCCGGATTCTTCACCGCGAAGGTGCCGCCGAAGCCGCAGCACTCCTCGGCGCCCGGCAGTTCCCGCAGCTCCAGGCCCTTGACGTGCTCCAGCAGCCGCCGCGGCCGGTCGCCCAGACGCAGCATCCGCAGACCGTGGCAGGTCGGGTGGTAGGTGACGGTGTGCGGGTAGTACGCGCCCACGTCCGTCACCTTCAGCACGTCGACCAGGAACTCGGTCAGCTCGTACGTCTTCGGTACGGCGCGCGCCGCGGCCTCGGCCAGGTCCCGCCCGCCGCGCCCCTCGGCCGCGGCCCGCTCCGCGATCCGCGGATAGTTGTCGCGCACCATCGCCGCGCAGGAACCGGACGGGGTGACCACGTAGTCGTAATCCCGGAAGGCCCGCTCGTAGCGGCGCACCAGCGGCTCCGTCAGATGCCGGTAGCCGGTGTTGAACTGCGGCTGGCCGCAGCAGCTCTGCTCCTCGGGGAATCCCACCTCGACACCGAGGCGTTCCAGCAGCGTGATCACTGCCCGGCCGGTGTCCGGGTGGAGCGTGTCGTTGATGCAGGTGACGAACAGTGCTACACGCACGTTGCCATCTCCTTTCGGCTGCCGTTACCGCTGGCGGCGGGCCGTCCCACCGGTACATGATCACCTGTCGGCTCATCCTGCCCCAGTGGCGGGCCGAGGAGAAGGACCCGGAGCGGAGGACCATGACACGTGCGGAGCAGGCCCCGGACATAACGCGAGCGCAAGGACCCGACGGCGCGCCGCGGCAGGTGTCGCAGCTGCGGCAGCTGGCCGCGGCGTCGGTCGGCAATGCGGTGGAGTGGTACGACTGGTACGCGTACTCCTTCCTGGCCGTCTACATCGCCGACCGGGTCTTCCCCAAGGGCACCGGCAACTCCCTGGTGCCGCTGCTGTCCACCTTCGCGGTCTTCGCGGTGGGCTTCTTCATGCGCCCGATCGGCGGACTGCTGATGGGCGCGGTCGCCGACCGCCGGGGCCGCCGCGCCGCGCTGACCGTGACGATCCTCCTGATGGGCGGCGGCAGCCTGCTCGTCGCCGTCGTCCCCACCTACGCGGCCACCGGCGTACTGGCGCCGGTCGTGCTCGTCGTCGCCCGGCTCGTCCAGGGGCTCTCGGTCGGCGGCGAGTTCGCCGCCTCCACCACCTTCCTCGTCGAATCGGCGGGCCCGGGGCGGCGCGGACTGTTCTCCAGCTTCCAGTACGTCTCCACCACCGCCGGCCAGCTGCTGGCGTCCGGCACCGCGGCCCTGCTCGCGGGCGTCCTCACCGAGGACCAGATGGGGCAGTGGGGCTGGCGCGTGGTGTTCCTGATCGGCGCCGTGCTCAGCCTGATCGGCCTGTGGGTACGCAGCGGGGCGCGCGAGACGCGCAGCGCGCAGCAGCGCGCCGCCGCCCGCCCCGGCCTCTTCGAGGCGCTGCGCCGCCACCCCCGGCAGTCCCTGCTGATCTGCGGCATCACCGCGGGCGGCACCCTCGCCTACTACACCTGGACCACCTACCTGCCCACCTACGCGCAGGTCAACGCCGGGTTCGACAAGAGCCAGGCGCTCACCGCCGGCACCCTGTCGCTGCTCTTCTTCACCCTGCTCCAGCCGCTCGGCGGCATGCTCTCGGACCGGATCGGCCGCAAGCCGCTGCTGCTCGGCTTCGCGCTGGGCTTCGCGGTGCTCGCCGTACCGCTGCTGCACCTGGTGACCGACGCGTTCTGGTCGCTGCTGCTGGTGCAGTGCGCGGGCATGGTGCTGCTGACCGGCTACACGGCGGTGGCCGCGGCCGTGAACGCCGAGGTCTTCCCGGCCCGCGTACGGGCCGCCGGCATCGGCTTCCCGTACTCCCTGACCGTGGCGCTCTTCGGCGGCACCGCGCCCTACGTGGGCACCTGGTTCAAGCAGGCCGGGCACCCGGACCTGTTCCCCTGGTACGTGTCCGCGCTCTGCCTGGTCTCCTTCGTCGTCTATCTGACCCTGCCGGAGACCGCCAAGCAGAAGCTGGAGACCTGAGGCACGGGTGCGCGCGGGCCGTCCGCGGTCCGCGCGCACCGGGACGGCCCGCATCCGGATCACGGTCCGGGCGTCACCTGCGGGCGACGACGGCCGCGTTGGCGCCGGGCGCCTCGAACGGCACCTTGCGCACCTCGGAGAACCCGGCGTCCCGCAGCCAGGAGCTGTACTCCGCCGCCGTGTAGTTGCGGCCGCCCTCGGTCTCCACCAGCATGTTCAGGCTCATCAGGGCGGCCGGCGCGGGCCCGGTCAGATCGTCGTCCACCATCAGCTCGCTGATCACCAGGGTGCCGCCGGGCGGCAGTGCCGCGCAGCACTTGTCGAGCAGCGTGCGGTTGGTGTCCTCGTCCCAGTCGTGCAGGATCATCGACAGCACGATCACGTCGTGGCCGCCGGGCAGCGCGGGCTCGGCGAGGAAGTCGCCGGGATGGGTGCCGATCCGGTCCGCGAGCCCGGCGTCGGCGATGTTGCGGTCCGCGACCGGACACACCTTCGGCAAGTCGTAGACCGTCGCCTTCAGGCCCGGATGCTGCCGGCACAGCTCGATGGCGTACGCGCCGGAGCCGCCGCCCACGTCCAGCAGCCGCGTCCCGGCGGTCAGGTCCACCACCTCGCCGAGCCGCTGCGCGGTCCACGACGACACCGCGTGCATCGCCTCCCAGAACACCGACAGCAGGCCCGGGTCCTCGGTGTCGAACAGGTGCAGTTGCTTGTCGGGGTCCCAGGTCGTGGGCCGGTTGGTGCGCACCGCCTCGCCGAGCCGGCCCCAGCCCGGGTACAGCCGCTGGTCCAGCATCCGCAGCCAGCCGCTGAAGTGGTACGGGCGCCCCGGCACCAGATAGGCGTCGGCCAGCGCCGAGTTGACGAAGCGGCCGTCCCCGCGGCGTTCCAGCAGGTCCAGCGCCGCGCAGCCGGTCAGCAGCATCCCCGCCGGCCGGGTGCCGATCTCCAGCTCTTCGGCGCACTCCTCGATCGTGCCGCCGCCCAGCCGGTCGAGCATGCCGAACAGGCCCAGCTCGTCGGCGGTGGCCAGCGTCTTGAACGCCCAGAACCCGGTGGCTAACTGCATCAGCGGAAGCGGGGACGCGGTCGGCGCGACGGGGTGCGGGGATGCCATGGGATGCCTCCAGGAATCGTTGTGGGGGTGCTGCGGGGGACGTGCGGGGGACCGCACGGGGGTTCACGGACGCGAACATACGTCCGCGTCCGTGATCACTACCACCGCCGGGAGGCCGTCACACACGGAAAACGGGCACCGTGGTGCCCGTTTCCGGCCGTGTCGGGGGGTTCGCCCACGTCAGGGGGCGTGATCGTGCCGGGAGGAACGGCCATGTCCGCCGCCCGTTTCCACGGCGCCGCCCAACTCGGCCCGGAGCGGGGCCAGCGCGCTCCGGGACGGGCCGGTGACCGACCAGCGGGTGCCGACGAGATACGTCCCCCCGTACGCCTGCGCCTCGGTGAGCCAGGCGCGCTTCTTGGCGTCGCTGCTGAAGGTGAGCATGCGGAAGGTGCCGGCGCCGGTGGTGCAGCCGCCCTCGCGCAGCTCCTGGGCGTCGACGATGACTTCGGCGCGGCAGCCGAGGGCGGCGGCGATCCGCGCCAGGGAGACCGGCGGGCCGGACGCGCCGGGGGAGGGGGCGGTGTGCGCGGGGTGCGGGGAGCCCTGGGCGGCGGGCGCCGGACCGCCGTTCGCATAACCGGTCACCACGATCGCGCAGGACAGGACGCCTGCCGCGCCAAGAAGCAGCACCGGGCCGGAGGGAGACCTCATGCCGGAATTCCCCCTTTCACCGGCAGTCGCGGCCGGAATTGATGCAGTCCACGGCCGTGCGCATCAGCCGCTGCGGCATCACGTTGATGAAGTCCCCGTGATCCGTCACCGGGTTGTGCAGCTGGTCGGGGAAACTGTCCACGGCGTACCGCGCGTTCGGCGGGACGGCGTAGGTCAGCCGCTGCACCAGCCGGGGAATGGCCCGGAATCCGTTGCGGCACTGCCCGTTCCCGTCCGGGAACACGACATGCGTCCGGTGATTGGCACTGTCGATGTTGCGCCCGTCCCAGCAGCTGGGGAACGCCAGCGACCGTACGACATTGCTGCCCCGAGGACAGAGCGGATACTTGTTCTTCAGCTGCCGGTCCTCGAAACCGGTACAGCTCCACGAGGCGTTCGCGTTGGCCGGGCCGTTCGTCAGCGCTTTCGCGTCACCGGTGAGGTTCCGCAGGAACGGGGGCATGGCCGTGACCTTGTCCGCGCCGTTCCCGTCGAATTCCAGCGACACTTTCGCCGGGCGGAGGATGGTGCCGACATTGCCGTCCTGCCCGCCGCCGGGTGCGTCGGCGTCCCGTTCCCGCCCGTTGTCCCGTAGCCGCAGCACCGGCCAGTAATACGTGGACCGGTCCCCGTTGCCGCAGGTCGTACCGGCCCCGGCCAGTTCCCGGTCGGAGGAGAACGCGTTCGTCGCCAGATTGCCGACATAGTCGTGCATATGGTGGGCACCGTTGCTGACTCCCGGCGCCACGATCAGGTTGTCCGGGTTGTTGTGCCGGTTCTCGTTGCGCCCGCATTCCGAGCGGAACGAACCGGAGGCGGCGCCGCCTCCCCCTTGGTCATTGCCGCGCGTATTCGGCCGTACGGTTCTGATGTCGACGAAGTCGTCGCGGAACGGGCCGTTGCCCGCACTGTTCCCGCTCTGGGCGTCCCGGAGCGCGTTCCGCGCGGTGGCGGAATTCCCCGTCGTCGTGCGGCACGCGCTCAGCCGGTCGAGCGCGTCCGGCTGCTCACCGGCCCGGCGCAGCGCGTCCGTGATCCGCCCGATGGTGGCCTTACGGTCTTCCTCCAGGCCGCGCAGCACTTCGCCCTGTGTGCCGGGATCGGCCGACCACCGCCGGAACGCCTGGGCGACCTGGGCGTCCAACTGCCCCAGGTTGCGGTTCACTTCGGGCGCGGCGGCGGGCGGAAGGCTGCGCAGTTGCTGCCCCACGTCCGGGCAGCTGATCGTCCGCCCGGCCGCCGTGCCGGCGCTGCCGCCCGCCGGGGCGTCCGCGCTGTCGGCCCCGGGCCCGCCGGGCCCCGCCAGCGCCTGGGCGGCGATGACCGCCGTACCGCCGCACGCGGCCAGCGCCGTGAGGATCAGCGCGCCGCTCCGCTTGGAAAGGCGCGTCCTCTTGTGCGGACGCGCCGTCCGCGCCGTTATCCGTTTCTGCCGTTTCATGTCATCACTTCGCTTCTGATCGCGGGGTGGTCCTGCGGCCGTGCCTCTTCGCGGCGATGCGGTCTCGCGGTCATACGTACGCCGGGCGCGGTCGTTTCACGGGAACCGGTATTCGATGGCTTGCCGCTGGTCGGCAGTGCCATGGGCAGGGATATACGCAGGGCTACCTGGGCGGCTGCCCATCGGCGAGCGCTTCGAAGTCGACCAGTCCGGTCTGTTCCAGCGCCGTTATGTGATCGAGCACGACGGAATTGGCGCGGGTGGCCAAATCCCGGATCATGGAATTCCGGGTGCTCGCCCGCACCTGCGCGACAAGGGAGAACACCTTGCCGTGCGCCCGGCGGGCCAGATTCGCGAACAACCGCTCATAGGCGTCCCCTTCGGCCGCGTCGAGCTGGGCGAGCCAGCCCTGCTGCTCGGGAGTCGGCTGTCCGGGGAGCGTGATGTTCAGGGCGCGGGCCGTGTCGGCGGCACGCTGATTGAGATCGGTGTGCCCCTCCAGCAAATGCCGGCCCGCGTGCTTGACGGCCTGCCGCGTACCGCGTTGCAGTGCTTGCCGGCCGGCGGGCAGTTCCCACAGTCCGGCCTGCCGTACCTTTCTGACGAATTCCCG
Source organism: Streptomyces sp. NRRL F-5755 (assembly GCF_001279365.1). Taxonomy (NCBI): domain Bacteria; kingdom Bacillati; phylum Actinomycetota; class Actinomycetes; order Kitasatosporales; family Streptomycetaceae; genus Streptomyces; species Streptomyces sp. NRRL F-5755. Next base: position 20,404 of record NZ_LGCW01000272.1, read on the forward strand.
GTCGAGCGGTGACAAGGGGCCCGACGGCGTGTTCCACACCCCGAGCCCGTCGTCCTGTGCGGCCGGCGCGGAACTCCCCGCCGCGCTGCCACTGCTCGCGAACAACTGCACCGGCAGCAGGATGGCCACGGCCGTCAGGGAAAGCCCGGCGACGACCAGGCCCGTACCCACCGAGAACCGCGACCGTACACCGCCGATCACCGAACGCCGCCGTCCGACGTTGCGCACAGCGCCCTCCTTCCCCAGGGATGGAAAACGGACGCTAATGCCGGGCCGGGGCGCCTTCGCATTGTTGGCACCAAAGCGACAAAGAACTGCCGTGGCCGTGGGTGGTTGCTAGGGTGCGGGGCCGCGGTGAGCGGTGCGGGGGCGCTTCGCGCGCCTTTTACGCTCTCCTGGGGTGTCCACCGAAGCCGACACACCGGGCGGTACCCGGGGGCATCGGGCGAACGGGTGATTAGCGGGCGCGCCCGTCACCACCGGGGCCGGGGCGTCAATACCTGTAGCAAACACAGCAACGCTGCCGGTCTGCCGCGGCCGACCGGCAGCCGTACGCGAAGGAGACGCCTCCATGTCCGCACCGCGCCGCCTGTTGACCACGGCCTGTGTGACCGCGCTCGCCCTCACCGGGCCCCTGGGCGTCGGGTTCGCGCTGGCCGCAGCCCCGGACGGCCCGCGCCCCGTGCCCGCACCCCAGGAGGAACTGTTCCGGCTGGGCAAGGGCACCGGGACCTTCTGCCTGACGCCCGGCGCCTCCCGCGCCCTGGCCAAGGCACACGTACGGCTCAACGCCGTCCGTCCGGCTCGGCTGACCGGCACCCATGAGCGGCGGTGCGTCACCACGCCGATCACCGGCGGCGCGTTCAACCGCGCCCTCACCCGGGGTGAGATGCACTTCGACGGCGGCTTCGAATTCACCCGCGGCGGCCGCTACCTGCGGGTCAACCACTTGAAGGCCGACCTCGCCACGGGCCGGGTCTCCGGCGACGTCCGGGGCGCCCGCCCGGCCAGGACGGCGTTCCTGGCGTTCAAACTGGACCGGAAGCAGGCCCGGCTCGCCTCCGGAAAGATCAACTCCGGCCGTATCGCCTTCACCCTGACCGACCAGGGCGCCGCATCCTTCAAGAGCGCCTTCGGCACCACACCGGTCAAGGCCGGCGAGCAGCTCTTCGAAGGCACCGGTTCGGCGGAGCTGCGCACACCGCAGCCGTCGCACACCCAGCGCCCGGCTCAGCAGACGCTTGACGTGTCGCAGTGATCGGGGGCGGGGGCGGGGGCATCGGCGGCGGCTGACCGGCGACCACCGCTGACCGGCGGGCCCGCCTCCGACCGGCGCGGGCCCGCCTCCGTACGCCTGTACTGGGACGCGTGACCGTACACTGCGCCGGGACGCGACACGGTACGCCTGCGTCGGGACGCGTCACCGTACGTCTGCGCCGGGACGCGTCACCGCGAAACCGGCTGGAACGCCTCCGCAGCCCCCGCCTCCACCCCCGCGTCCTCCCTACCGACTTCCTTCGCGGCCTCTCCCAGCAACCGCCGAACATCCCGCACAGCCGCACGTCCCGCGCGGTTGGCGCCAATGGTGCTGGCGGAGGGGCCGTAGCCGACGAGATGGACGCGGGGGTCCCGTACCGCGCGGGTGCCCTCCATCCGGATGCCGCCGCCGGGCTCGCGCAGCTTGAGCGGGGCCAGGTGATCGACGGCGGCGCGGAAGCCGGTGGCGTACAGGATCGTGTCCGCCTCGACGGTACGGCCGTCGGCCCAGACCGCGCCGGTTCCGGTGAGCCGGTCGAACAACGGCAGCCGCTCCAGCACACCGCGTTCGCGCGCCCGCCGCATCGCCTCCGTCATCGGCAACCCGGTGACCGACACCACACTCTGCGGCGGCAGTCCCCGCCGCACCCGCTCCTCGACCCGGGCGACGGCCGCGCGCCCCTGCTGCTCGTCGAACGGGCCCTCGCGGAAGACCGGCGGGCGGCGGGTCACCCAGGTCGTGGCGGCGGCGACCTCCGCGATCTCCAGCAACTGCTGGACGGCCGATGTGCCACCGCCCACGACGATCACGCGCTGCCCCGCGAAGTCCTGCGGACCCCGGTACTGCGAGCTGTGCAGCTGCCGCCCCCGGAAGTCGCCCTGCCCGGGGAAGCGCGGCCAGAAGGGACGGTCCCAGGTGCCGGTCGCGTTGATCAGGGCGCGGGTGGCGTACGTACCCTCCGAGGACTCGACCAGCAGGCGCCCGTCCGCGCCGTCGCGCACCGCCCGGACGTCCACGGGGCGGTGCACCCGGAGCCCGAAGGTCCGCTCGTACGTGTCGAAGTACGCGCCGATCACCTCGGCGGACGGGCGGTCCGGGTCGGCGCCGGTCAGCTCCATGCCGGGCAGCGCGTGCATGCCGTGGACCTTGCCGTACGTCAGGGTGGGCCAGCGGAACTGCCACGCGCCGCCCGGCCGCGGCGCGTGGTCCAGCACGACGAAGTCCCGGTCCGGCTCGTACCCCACCCGCCGCAGGTGGAAGGCGGCGGCCAGGCCCGCCTGCCCGGCACCGACCACCACGACCTCGGCTTCCCGCACCCCGGTGTAGTTCATGCTTCTACCAACCAGGGGGCGGGCCGGAATCTTCCGCCTTCCCTCTCCCTGCCCCTCCCGTCCTCCCACACCTCCCGTCCCTCAGCGACCGCCGGCCACCAGCAGCGGCGCTCCGCCCGGTGCGGAGGCCGGACGGCCGTCGAGGGCCGGGACCCCGCCCAGCGGTTCGGGCCCGGCCGGCAGCAGCCCGCGCGCAGCCAGCTCGGGCCGTACGCCTTCCCCGAACCAGTACGCCTCCTCCAGATGCGGATAGCCCGACAGCACGAAGTGCTCGATGCCGAGCGCGTGGTACTCCTCGATGCGGTCGGCCACCTCCGCATGGCTGCCGACCAGCGCCGTTCCCGCACCGCCGCGTACGAGACCGACCCCGGCCCAGAGGTTCGGCGCGATCTCCAGCTTGTCGCGTGAGCCGCCGTGCAGCGCGAGCATCCGCTGCTGGCCCACCGACTCGCTCCGGCCCAGCGCCTGCTGCGCGGCGGCCACGGTGTCCGGGTCCAGGTCGTCCAGCAGCCGGTTCGCCGTGGCCCACGCCTCCTTCGCCGAGTCGCGCGAGAGGGTGTGCAGCCGGATGCCGAAGCGGACCGTACGGCCCTCCCGGGCGGCCAGCCCCGCGATCCAGTCGATCTTCTGCTTCACCTGCTCGGGCGGCTCGCCCCACGTGAGGTACACGTCCACGTTGCGGGCGGCGACCGGCCCAGCCGCCGCCGACGAGCCACCGAAGAAGATCTCCGGCAGCGGGTCCGGCGGCAGCGCGGTCAGCCCGCCCTCCACCTGGTAGTGCTCCCCGTGGAAGTCGAACGGCGCGCCACCCCACACACCCCGTACGACCTGCAAGAACTCATCCGTACGGGCATAGCGCCGGTCATGGTCCAGCCCGTCGCCGAACCGCCGCTGCTCGGTGGAGTCGCCGCCGGTCACCACGTTCAGCAGCAGCCGGCCACCGGAGATCCGCTGGTACGTCGCGGCCATCTGCGCGGCCAGCACCGGCGAGATCACCCCCGGCCGGAAGGCGACCAGGAACTTCAGCCGGTCGGTGACCTGGGTCAGCGCCGCCGTCGTCAGCCAGGCGTCCTCGCACCAGGTGCCCGTCGGCGTGAGGACCGCCTCGAAGCCCAGCCGCTCGGCCGCCTTGGCGATCTGCGCCAGATAGTCGATGTCGGGCGCCCGCACCCCGCTGACCGGGGTGATCCGCTCACGCCGTACACTGCCGTCGGTGTACGCGTGCCGGTCGACGAGCGTGCGCCCGTCGCCGCCGGTCGGCAGGAACCAATGAAGATGCACGGTCACGGTGTTCAGCCGGCCTTTCCTGGAGAGCTGTTCGTGTAGGTACGCGGCGCCGTGCTCGAAGGCGGCAGGCCGCCGTTGAACCGGGTGTCGACGAAGGACGAGAAGTCAAAGCGGCCGGGGATCAGCTTCAGTTCGGCGAAGGTGTCGGCGATCCGCTGCTCGGAGGCGACGGCCGGCCGGTCCAGGGCGACGGTCACCGCCGTACCCCGCGTCCGTTTGGCCGCGGCCAGCGCCACGTCCCGCGGCAGCCCGGTCTCCTTGGCCCACACCTTCGCCCAGGCGTCCGGGTGCCGGTGCACCCAGTCCTGCGCCCGGCGCAGCCGGTCCACGTAGTCCTTGAGCGCGGCCGACTTCTTCTCGTCGCCCAGCGCGGCGGGCGCGGCGACCTGGAAGCTGAGCCCGTTGACGACGCCCTCCCCGGTGGTCAGCACCCGCGCGTCACTCTGGTCGAGGGCCTGCGAGGTGTACGGGTCCCACACGGCCCAGGCGTCCACCCGGCCGCGGGTGAACGCGGCCAGCGCGTCGGCCGGCTCGAGGTAGTTGAGCGTCACGTCCTTCGGTGACAGCCCGGCCTTCCGCAGGGACGCGACGAGCTGGTAGTGCGCGGAACTGCCCTGCGCCACCGCGATCGACTTGCCCTTCAGCTCGGCGGGCCGTTTGATCGGCGAATCCTTCTTCACCAGGACCGCTTCCCCCGCGGACGAGCCGTGCGACGCCGCGACCACCTTGATCTTCGAGTTCGCCGCGGCGGCGAAGACCGGCGGCGTGTTGCCGACCCCGCCCACGTCCACCGCCCCGGCGTTGACCGCCTCCAGCAGCGGCGGCCCGGAGGTGAAGGTCGACCACTGGATGCGGTACGGCAGGTCGTCCAGCTCCCCGGCCGCCCGCAGCACCGACTCCGAACCCCCTTTCTGGTCACCGACGTTCAGCGTCACCGAGCCCTTTCCGTCGGTGCCGCCGCGGGTGCCGCCATGCCCCCCGTCGGCTCGGGAGGTTCCGCCGCAGGCGGTGAGCAGGAGGAGGGGAAGGACGAGGAGGGAGAGCAGGGGAGAGGGGCGGGGTGGGGGTGTTGCTTGCATGGGGTGGTCCGTTTCCTGTGGGGGATGGATACGAGAGCGGGTGAGAGGCCGTGAGAGCGGGCCTCACGTATGGCGGCGGGAGCGGCAGCGACCAGCGGTGGCGGTATCGGCAGTGGCAGTGACCGGGGTGGTGGTATCGGCAGTGGCAGTGACTGCGGTGGTGGTATCGGCAGTGGCAGTGACCGGGGTGGCGGGAGCGGCCGCGGCGGAGGTATCGGCAGCGGCAACCGCCCTCAGGCGACAACCACCCCCGCCGCACCCACTTCCACCTCTTTCTCTTCGTCGGCGTCCTCCTCGTCCGCCTCCACCCCCTCCACCCCCAAGCGGTCCAGCAGTTGCGCGCGCAGCGCGGCGAACAGCGGGTCGTCGACGGTGCGGGGGCGCGGCAGGCGGACCTCCTCCTCGTACGCGATCACACCGTCCTCCATCACCAGCACCCGATCGGCCAGCAACAGGGCCTCCTCCACGTCATGCGTGACGAGCAGCACCGCGCAGCCGCGCTCCCGCCACAGCTCGGCCACCAGCCGCTGCGCCTTGATGCGCGTCAGCGCGTCCAGCGCGCCGAACGGCTCGTCCAGCAACAGCAGATCGGGTTCGCGTACGAGCGCGCGGGCCAGCGAAGCGCGCTGAGCCTCACCGCCGGACACCGTCTTGGGCCAAGCGTCCGCCCGATGCCTCAGCCCCACTTCTTCCAACGCCGCTTCAGCCACGCCGCGTTCGGGCGTTCCCGGCAGCCCGAGCAGCACATTCCGCCACACCCGCTTCCACGGCATCAGCCGGGGAGCCTGAAAGGCGACGGCCTTCCGGTCCGGTACGAGCACCTGCCCCTCGATCTCCCGGTCCAGCCCGGCGAGCACCCGCAACAGCGTGGACTTGCCGCACCCACTCCGCCCCAGCAGCGCCACGAACTCACCGGGCGCCACATCCAACCGCAGCCCATCGATGACGGCCCGCCCACCGAAAGCCCGCCGCAGCCCCCGAACCCGTACAGCAGCACCTCCGTCGGCTACTTCGCCCACCCCGAACCGCCCCTCTTTCCCCGCCTCTTCTACTGTCCGGTGAACGTCGGTCGCCATTGCAGCAGCAGCCTTTCCAGAGTGCGGACGATGAAGTCGGCGATCAGCCCGAGGACCGCGTACACCACGAGGCACACCACGATCACATCGGTACGGAAGAACTCCCGGGCCTGATTCATCAGGAACCCGAGCCCGTCATCGGCATTCACCTGCTCACCGAAAACGAGCGCGAGCCAGGCGGTGGCGAGCGAATAGCGAAGCCCCGTCATGGCACCCGGCAGCGCACCGGGCAGTACGACGTGCCGGATCAGCCCCCAGCGCCCGAGGCCCAGCGAGGTACCGGCCTCCACCAGTTGCGCATCCACACCACGAATCCCGGCGTACACATTCACGTACAGGTGAAAGGCCACCCCCAGCGCGATCAACGCGACCTTCGGCGCCTCACCGATCCCCAGCCAAATAATGAACAGCGGAACAACGCCCACCCACGGCACGGACCGCAGCATCTGCACCACGGGATCGACAAGATCCTCCCCAAGCCGCGACAGCCCGGACACGAGCGCGAGCGCCACCCCGGCGACCACCCCCGCCGCCAGCCCGACGGCGACCCGTTGCAGCGACACGAGCATCGCCGACGACAATGTCCCGTCGGACACCAGCGTCCATGCCGTACGGGCGATGGTCCCCGGCGAGGCGAGGATGTCCTCCGGCAGCGCCCCGCTCGCGCTCAGCACCTGCCACAGCACGAGCAATGACACGGGCACCACGGTGCGCCGAATCCACCGGGGCACGGACCGCCGCCGGCCCGACAGGGGAACGACGGGAACGAGATCGGGCCGCCTCGTACGCGACGGCGGCGAGTCGGGTGGGACATGCACAGGCACGGCCTGATCAACAGTCACGGAAGCTCCAGATCAGAAGACGCACGCCCCCTTCCGCCGTACGCCAGTCCTGGGCAACCCAGCGGGGGGAAAGAGGAACGTGCCGAGAACACGCCGTACATTCGGCGCGGGAACCAACCAAAAGAAGGGCAACGCGAAAGGTGTGCGCGGATCACTTCTGAACGCGCCCCAAAGACGTCAGCGGAGCAAAAGCCCTCAGCCCCGGCGCCCGCGCCGACACGCGGCGGACGCCACCCGCAGCAGGTCGATGTGACCGCGCGTGGTGAGCCGGGCTGACGTAGACATGTCGCTGAACGTAGCGGCGCACCCGAAGTCGGGTCAAACATCATCTCACCTGCTGGACCTTTATTGCGGCGACATTGCCCCACCGCTGCCCCGATCCCCACCCCACCCGTATGAAAATGAACCCATGAGCAACGCATTCAAGACCCGGACCCTGGACCTCACCACCGGCACCAAGGAAGCAGTCGCCGACATCACCGACGACTGCGCCGCCTTCCTCCGCGACGTCGCGAACGGCGCCGACGGCCTCCTGAATGTCTTCGTCCCCCATGCAACTGCCGGCATCGCCATCATCGAAACCGGCGCCGGCAGCGACGACGACCTCCTCACCGCCCTCGCCGACCTCCTCCCCGCCGACAACCGCTGGCGCCACCAACACGGCTCCCCCGGCCACGGCCGCGACCACGTCCTCCCCGCCTTCGTCCCACCCCACGCGACACTTCCTGTCGTCGAAGGGCGGCTGGCGCTGGGGACGTGGCAGTCGGTGTGTTTCGTGGATACGAACCGGGACAATCCGAGCCGTCAGGTCAGGCTGTCGTTTCTCGGCTGACACCGCCCCGTACCGTGAGCCGATGTCACGGCCCCGCGCCACCGATGGACGCGAGGATCCGGTGAATGGGATCGCCGAGCGTGCCCAGCCACGTGGCGAGGGCCGACAGAGGAGTGATCAGGCTGTTTCCCGCGGCCGCCAGGGCGCCCGCCGAGGCCAGGTGCTGGGTTATCCGGGTCAGACGCCCGGCCACCGAGCTGCGGTCGGCCGACGGGCCGGCGAGTTCGTCGCGAATGGCGGTCAGCTCTTCGTGAATGGTCCGGGCGGTCGTGCGTGGCAGGGGGACGTCGGCCAGAGCCGCTTCCAGGTGGTGCAGTGGGACGGCCGCGCTGCTACCGGGAGAGCCCGCCGTCTGCCCTCCGACGACGGTCTGGCCGCCGGTCACGTTGTTGATGATGGAGCCTTGCTGGTGGCGTATGCGGAAACCCATGGTGGGTCCTTCGGTCGAGGTTCACGGGGACCAGATGGGAGGCGGCGAGAGCGGCTGGTTGAGCGCGGATTCCACGGAGCGCCGACGGGAAGCCGCGACGATGTGCCGTACGAAGCCGACGAGCATGCAGATGATTCCCCCGGCGTTCAGCGCCATGGCGATCAGGATCAGGGGCATCCCGCCGATGGTGGGGCCGAACGGGGAGGGCAGGGAGCCGTCCCAGCACCGGGTGTCACCGCGGGCGATGCACTCCCAGTCGGCGGTGAACCCGGTGATGAACCGACGGAAGACCGCGAAACCCAGCGCCATTCCGGTCAGGAACGCGGCGAGGCCGATCGCGATGACCCACCGGGCCCGGGTGCGGGCGGCGGCGATCTCGCGGAGGAAACCGTCCCGGCGTTCGTGGATCTCCTGCACGTGGTGGTTGTACTGGTCCCGCAGCACGTTGTTGATGACCTTGCCCCATTGCCGGTCGCTGTTGAAGTGGGCTTCGGAGGCCGGGACCGGCGGCCCGGCGGGCGGGTCCGGTGTGGGGCGAGGCGGCACTGCGGTCGTGGTCCCGAAGGGCGCGTGGAAGACGGCCTCCACCGACCCGAACCGGATCACGTCTCCGTCCCGCAGCCGGTGGTACGTACCGTCGATGCGGACCGAGTTCAGCCAGGTGCCGTTGGTCGACCCCTTGTCTTTGAGCGAGGTCGCGCCATCGGAGCGGCGCAGTACCGCGTGGACGTTGCTGACCTGGGGATCGTCCAGTCGCAGATCACACTCGGGGGCACGGCCCACGGTCAGATGCCTGTTCCGGAAGGCGTGGACCGTTCTGGGAACCGACGCCGTCCCGGTGAAGATCAGGCGGGGGCAGGAGTCGGGCTGTGTGACGGGGTGCGGCATCGACGGCTCCTCACATGACGGGTGCCGCGGTTGTCGTCCACCACGCTGCATGCCCGGCGTCCCGGGCCGCATGAGGCATTGTCCCGGACAGCCGGGACGGTCCTGCCGGGACGTGGCCGGTTCAAGGGCCCGGGCCGGTGGGCGGGACGCCTCCCAGGCCGGCTTCGCGGGCCAGTTGCGCGGCATGCGAGCGGTCGTGCGCCGGCAGCTTGGCGAGGACGGCCGAGACGTGGTTGCGTACGGTCTTCTCGTGCAGGCCCAACCGCTGGGCGATGACGTGGTTGGAGCAGCGTTCGCCCAGCAGGGAGAGCACTTGGCGCTCGCGGCCCGTCAGTTGGGGGAACGCGTGGGCCCACCCGTACTCCGGCCGCAGCCGGGACCGGACCCGGTCGGCCAGCCGAGGGTCGAAGACCAGCGCGCCGTGCGCCACGGCCCGCACGGCGTCGAGGATCACATGCGGCTCGGCGTGCTTGGACAGGAATCCGTGCGCGCCGGCCGCCATCGCCGCCTCGAACTGCCGGTCGTCGTCGTACCCCGTCAGGATCAGCACCGCCACCGGCGGGTGCTGCCCGCGCAGCATCCGGGTGGTCTCGATTCCGTCGCAGTCCGGCATCCTGACGTCCAGTACGGCCACATCGGGGTGGAGTTCCGCGGCGCGCCGCACTGCCTCCCGCCCGGTCCGGACCGCGGCGGCCACCAGCATGTCCTGCGCGGTCGCGCATTGGGCCAGCAGCCCTCCGAGGAAGACCGGGTGGTCGTCGGCGAGGAGTACGGAGAGCGGCGTGGGGTTCATGGCGACGAGAGGGCGCCGGGCGCGGGCCGGCCGGCCGACGGGCAGGGCAGCAGGGCGTGTACGACGGTTCCGCCGCCGGGCAGCGGCCGGACCGAGCAGGTTCCGCCGAGTTCTTCGGCACGTTCCCGCATGGAGGGGAGTCCGGCTCCGGGGGCGCCGGGCGAAGCCCCTGGCGGATCGGGCACTCCGGTGCCGTCGTCCCGTACCTCGACGGACAACAGCGGTGATGGGCCATCGTGATGCCCTGCCCCATGGTGGGTGAGCCGGAGGCGCACGGTGCAGTGGGAGGCGTGGGCATGACGGACACAATTGGTGACGGCTTCGACGGCGATGTGATACGCCGCCACCTCGACACCGGCGGGCAGCTTGGCTTCCTTGGCGGGCCCGGCCACCTCCAGCCGAGGGCCGTCCGCGGCATGGGTCACGAGTTCCCGCGCCGCCGCCCGGACCGCGTCCGTGAGACCGAGCGCGTCCAGCGCCGGCGGGCGCAGGCCCTCCACCAGACGGCGCAGATCGACGGCCGCCTCGCGTATTCCGGCGGCGCTCTCCGCGAGCAGGCGCCGAGCGTCGGCGGGCGGCGCCGGGCTTGGTACGGGGTGACCGGCGTGCTCGCCGGGCGGGGGAGGAGGGGACGCGGGGAGGCCGTCGCCGAGGAGCACGAGCGCGGCATCGATCTTCATCGACAGCCCGATGAGCGTCGGGCTCAGCGTGTCGTGCAGGTCCCGGCGCAGCCGCCGGCGCTCGTGTTCGCGGGTGGCGACGGCGGCGGCTCGCGAGCGGCTCACGTCCTCGTACGACACCACCGCGTGCACCGCGGCGCCGAGTTGGCCGGCCACCTCGGACAGCAGCTCGTGATCGGCGGGGGACAGCGGTTCGTCCGCCTCCCGGGTGCAGACCGTCAGCCGGCCGACGGTACGGCCGTGGTGGCGCAGGGGCAGCCGGTAGGTCTCGCCGATCGGCGCCCCGAGGTTCTGCGTGGTCCGGAAGCCGTCGGGAGCGGTCGGATCGGCGATCTCGACGGCCACGTGCGGCAGCCGCAGCGCCTCGATGACGCCGGCCGCCACCTGGGGCAGCGCTTGCTGCGGCGAAGGGACGCGGGCCAGCGTGCGTCCGAGGGCGCGGAGTGCCCGGGCAGGGTCCTCCCGGCCGCCGAAGAGCCTGCGCGACGCGTGCCGGCGGATCCCCTCCCTGAGGGGCAGCGCGACCACAGCCACCGCCACTGCGGCGCTCGCCGCGACGAGGGTGTCCGAGGCGGCTGCCGCTGCCGCCGCCGCGGCGACCGCCAGATAACAGCCGTACAGGACGGCTGCCAAGGTGGCGTATTCGATACTCCGGCTGACGACCTGTTTGATGGCGTAGACGTCGTAGCGCAGGATCGCGACCGTGATGCCGATCAGGACGGGGAGTCCGGCCAGACCGAGCCAGAGCATGCTCGTAGGGCGCCGGCCGACGGCGATGTCGGGGACGAGCCAGAGGGCGAACAGGGCGAGTCCGGTCAGCAGTCCACCGCCCAGTACCCAGCGCAGCGGACGACGGCGGGCGGCCGTCGCGTGGCGGTAGAGCAGCAGCGACAGCCACCCGGCGGTGAGCCAGCAGGCCGCGATGATCACTTCCTGGCCGACGTGCACCAGCCCGACCGTCCGCATGCCGCCGGGGCCGAGCCACAGGAGAGCAGCGATCCATTCCGTGAGCAGCAGTAACGGTGTGGCGTACGCGGCGATGCGAAGCCGCCGGTGGCGACGGTCCGGCCAGCGGCCGCGCAGCAGGACCAGAGCGAGGTCCACCATCGCGCTCCAGGCGAGCGTCCCGCCGACCAGCGTCGCAACGTGGTACAGCCAGAACAGCAGGCTCCCGGTCGCGGCGTCGAGTGCGGTCAGCCCCACGACCGGTCCGGCGACCAGCCAGGCGAAGCTGGCGGTGAACGCGAGGAACAGGGGGCCCTGCGTGGGGGCGGTGGGACGGCGGGCGCGCAGCCAGGACGCCAGCAGGCCGAAGACGGCCAGGTAGAGCAGCGGGCCGGCGAGCAGGACGAGGGTCAGGCCCAGGTCCGGGCGGACCAGGAGCAGGTCCACCTCTATCGGTGCGCCGTCGCGCAACAGCCGGTAGCGCAGTACGGCGCCCTGGCCGATGAGCCGGGCCGGCACCGAGCCCACTCCGTCGGCCAGCGGATACCCGTTGATGGCGACGGCCACATCGCCGTCTTCGACCGGTCCCGCGTTGGGGAACCACTCGGCCACACCGAGCCCGGAGGATGGCCAGTCGCCGCGCGAGTAACGCACGTCCGTTCCGTCACACGGAGTGTCCATGCGGAGTGCGAGGGCCCAACAGGGCAGCGCGACGAAGGCCGCTCCCAACACCGAGGCGGGGCGGACCCGACCGGACAGCACCGTGACGCCGAACGCCCACACATCCTCATGGTGGAGCTACCCGTGCACCAGGGCAACCGACGTGCGGTCCCCGCTCACCACGGCGCGGTTCCCGACCCCGCCCGCGTCGCCTGCTGTTTCGAGCCGGGCCGCGCACCCCGCTGCCCCTTCTTCTCCGTCCGTCCCTCCACCGCCACCCCCAACGGCCTCGCCAACCCCGAAATCCCCTCATCCAACCGCTGCAAATGCCGCAGCACCCGATACGTCACCGTGCCGGGATTCGGTGCTCCCGAACCATCCGACTCCAGCAGAGAGATGATGGTCGCGCCGGAAGAAACCTTCGCGTCCGTCTTCTCGCCCCGTACATGCGCCGTGATGGTTTCGATGTTGTGGGCTATGCGGTGGCCCACGCGTTCCAGGCGGGGGTCGGCGGCGATGGTTTTGCTGTAGGGGAGGAGTTCGGCGGTGGCTGCCAGGGAGCGGGCGTGGTAGGCGCTGGTTTCGAGGAGGGCCACTACGTAGCGGACGGTTTGGCGGCGGACGCGTAGGGGGGTGATGGGGTGGGTCAGGGGGCGGGTGGAGGCGCGTAGGTCGTCGAGGGCGGTGTCGAGGTCGCGGGAGAGGCCGAGGAGGTCGGTGGCGGGGCCGCCGCTGAGCTGGTCGACGGAGGCGGCGACGACCTCGTCGAGTTTGGTCAGGACCGTGCCGAGGAGGTCGTCGGTGCGGCGGTCGGTGTGGACCGGCAGGACGAGGGCGGCGGCGATGATGCCGCAGGCGGCGCCGAGGGCGGTTTCCTCGATGCGCAGGATGAGGACGTCGAGGCTGTAGGTGTTCAGGAGGGTGTAGAGCAGGCCGAGCATCGCCGTGACGAAGAAGGACATCAGGGCGTAGGAGAGCGGCGCCGTGAAGAACATCGCGAAGACGAAGAGCAGGATCAGCGCGAACGCCGTCCAGGTGTGGTTGCCGACCAGGCCCGCGAGCGCGACACCGGCGACGACGCCGAGGACCGTACCGACCAGGCGGCGGTAGCCCTTGATGATGATCTCGCCGGTGGAGGCGGTGTTGAGGAAGACGACCCAGCAGGTCAGCACGGCCCAGTACCAGCGCTGGGCGGAGAGGAACTCGCCGCCGACGATGGCGAGCGTGGAGCCGACCGCGATCTGGAAGGCGGCCCGGGTGGTGGGCCGCCGCAGGCCGGTGCGGTCGTCCTCCTCGGGCTCCTCGGCGCCGGCCAGCGCGACGTCCTCGGCGTCGAACTCCTCGCGGGAGCGGGTCGTGGCGGGGGTGTCGTCGGATTCGTCCTGGGGGCCGTCCAGCGCGAGCCGCAGGCCCAGGACGGAGCGGGCGGCCTCGCCGATGCCGCGGAACACGTCCTGGACGGCGATGGAGGCGCGCGGCAGGTTGTCCTCGTCGCGGTAGCCGAGCAGGCGGTTGCGTACGTGGGCGACGGCCGTGCCGGAGTGGTCGGAGGCCCCACGGGAGACCAGCAGGTGCAGGGCGTTGAGGTCGCGGCGCAGGGTGACGGTCGCGGGGTCCTCGGCCGGCATCTCGTTCTTCGCCGCGGTGGGCAGCGGGGCCTGGGGCAGGTGCAGGGTGAGGGTGTCGGCGCGCTCGGCGGTGCGCGCGTTGAGCAGCAGGACGCCCAGCCGCTCGGTGGCGATCTCGGCGTCGGCGATACGGCGCTGGAGCAGTGAGGCGGTGGCCTGGTCGCGGGTGCCGTCCTCCAGGCGGCCCTGGATCATCAGGGCCGACTCGTGCAGCCGGGCGGTGTGCCGCCGCAGGTCGTCGAGGACCTTGTCCAGCTGGTCGGGGCGGGCATCGAGGAGTTCGATGTGGGTGGCGACCAGCTGGGCGACCCGGGCCCGGAAGGCGCCGCGCAGCCACCGCAGGATGCGCTGCGGCGTCTCCGGTACGACGGTGAAGCGGACGACGGCGCTGCACGCGAAGGCGATGACCAGGGTCAGGGCCAGGTGGGGCAGGGCGGACGCGGTGACGCCGACGAACAGGGAGACGAAGTAGGTCTGGAAGCCGATCAGGCCCAGCGCGGTGCCGCGGTCGCCGAACCGGCGGCAGTAGACGGCGCCGAAGATGAGGGCCACGAAGAAGGCGTCGCCCGCGATGACCTGGCTGTGCAGCAGCGCGCCGAGGGAGACCGCGGCGAGCGCCACGGGCAGGCCGAGCGCCAGGGTGACGGCCTGGCCGCGTACCTGCTTCTCCTTGATCGCGAAGGTGGCGACCATCGCCGTCATGGCGCCCGCGACCAGGTGGGTGACATCGGTACCGAGGATGGCGAGGACGACCAGGGTGAGCGCGATGGCCGCCACCGTCCGCAGTCCCGCCATCAGCCGCAGCAGTCCCGGGTCGGACGCCGCGAAGCGGTCCCACACACCGGTCAGGCCCCGTCGTATCACTGCCCCCACGCTTCCGACTCTCCCGTCCGTGCCGTGAACTGCCGACGTCTCAGCATTGCATGGCCGGGAATTGCGCCGGCCGTGTCCGCCGGTGGCCGCCGGTGTTTGTAGCTGGGTTGTGACGGTCGTCGGAAATGGGTGCCGGCCGTACGCCGGGATACGGTAAAGGCCCCCGCGAACGTAAGAGGAGAGGCTGATGAGCTCGTCCCCGGTCGCCGCCGAGGCGTTTTCGTGTTTTCTCGCGCAGCTGGAAGCCGACGGGCCCGGTACGGGCGGAGGCGGTGCGCGGAGCGCGCAGGGGGTGACCGCGCCGGCGTGGTTCGTGCCGGTGGCCGCCGCGCTGTTCGACGGGCAGCCCGTGGAGGTCGCGACGGACTGGGCGCGCCGGGTGTACGGGGAGGTCGAGCGCCTGGAAGGGCGGATTCCGTTCGGCGTGGTGCACGACTGGCACCTGCGGACGGCGCTGCCGATGCTGGTGGCGGCGAGTGCCCGGCGGGGCGGTACGGGCGCGGAGCTGGAGGCCGTACGCGCCTTGCACGAGCGGGCCGCGGCGGGGGACCCGGGCACGGAAAGCGAGTGGGCCGCGGCGCTGGAACCGGCGCTGCGGGAGGTTTACCGGCTGGCTTATGCCTATGCCGACGCCTTCGCCACGGCGACGGCCAATGCCCGTGCTTATGCGGTGGCCAATGATTACGGCGAGGAGAAGACCGAGGAGTTCGCCGCGTATTACGCGAAGCTCAACACCGGTGCCAATGCGCGGTCGTTCGCCGACGCCCACGCCCTGGCGAATTCCCGGGCGGTGGCGGCGGCGTACGCGAACGGGGACGCGCGGGCCTATGCCGAGGCGTACCCGGGCGCGTACATCCACGCCTACGCACTGGCCGAGGCCAACCGGGAGGTGGCCGACGGCCAGGAGGACGAGCGGTGCCGTACGGCGTACGGGCGGCTCGCCGAGGGATTGGCGGAGAGCCTGGAGAGGGCGGCGGCCGCCGCCTGAGCCGTAACGGTTCTCCCCACCGGCCGCCGCCCCGGGCACCCACGGCCCGGAGCGGCGGCCGGTCGCGTCACGCCTGAGGCCGCTGCCCCTTGATCGCGACGCGGCGGCCGTAGCGCGTCTGCGGGTAGTAGTCCCACGTCGCGTGGTGCTGGAGGCAGCGGTTGTCCCAGAAGACCAGCGTGTTGGGGGCCCAGCGCACCCGGCAGTTCAGCAGCGGCGTGCGGGCGATGTGGTCGAAGAGCATGTCGAGCACGGCCCTGCTCTCGCCGCGGGTGAGCTGCGGGATGTGCGAGGTGTAGGCGCCGTTGACGAACAGCAGCTTGCGGCCGGTCTCGGGGTGGCGGGCCACGACGGGGTGCTCGTTGACGGGGACGACGTAGTCGGCCGGCGGGGTCTGGCCCTGCCAGGGGAGGATGCCGTCGTGGACGGCGGTGAGGCCGTCCAGGAACGTCCGCATGGCCGGGGACAGCAGCTCGTACGCCAGGTGCATGTTGGCGAAGAGGGTGTCGCCGCCGCTGCCGCCCTCCGGCGGGCGGATGATGTGCAGCATCGAGCCGAGCGAGGGCTCGGCGTCGGCGGTGCCGTCGGCGTGCCAGCCGTTGCCCGCCACGGCGCGCGACTCCTTGGTGGTGCTCAGTTCCAGTACGTACGGGTCGGAGCCCTCGGCCGGGGCCGCCACCGGGTGCAGCTCGCCGAAGTGGCCCGCCAGCCGCTTGTGGTCCTCGGGCGTCAGCTCCTGGTCGCGGAAGACCAGGACGTGGTGGGCGAGGAAGGCGCGCCGCAGCTCGTCCACCTGGCCGGGGGTCAGCTCCTTCGACAGGTCGAGGCCGGTGATCTCGGCGCCGGTCAGCGGGGTGATCGGGTCGACCGCGATGGTGTCGTAGACCTCGGGCTCGCGGGTCGTGACGCGCTCGATGGCGTCCAGTGCGTACTGCTCCATTGCGCCCCTCCTGGGGTGGTACGGGGTATACGGGGTGGGTCGGGGGAACGGGCGGTCACAGGCCCCGGGCCAGCAGGTCGGCCAGGATGAGCCGGCCGAAGGCCAGGTTGCCGTGGATCACGTCGTTGGGTTCGCAGAGTTCGGGCCGCTGGAGGCCGGTCCCGTCGGTGACGCGCTCGCGCAGGTCCACGACCTCGACGCCGAGCGCGGTGACCGCACGGCGTACGACGTCCTGCGCCGCCATGAACACGTCCGGGGACGACAGGCCCGGTACGCGCTGCGGCGGCATTGCCGCCAGCACGCGCAGGCCCAGTTCGCGTGCGTGGGCGTAGAAGGTGAGCGCGTCGCGGACCGTGGCGCGTACCAGGTCCTCGAAGAGGGGGCTTTCCAGGAAGCCCGGGGCGAAGCCGCCGCCGCGCACCCGGTAGATCCGCCAGTTCTCGGTCGTGGCGATGAAGTGGGCGCTGAAGCCGAAGGTGCACACCAGCGGGACGGTCAGCTCCCCGAGCCCGGCGATGCCCAGCTCGTCCAGGAACCGGCGGTAGTACGCGTCCGCCTCGGCCTTGCGGAAGACCACGTCGGTGCCGCGCGCGTCGAAGAACTCCGCGTTGAAGTCGCGTCCGGCGCCGATCGGGCCGCCGCTGAACGGGATGCCGGCCGCCTTCGCCGCCCGCCCGACGGGCCCGGCGTGCGAGTCGCCGAGCAGCAGGAACCGGGCGGCGGAGGCGCGCGCCGACGCGTCCGCGCCCGGCTCAGCCCTGGTTGTAGTAGTCGAGTACGGCGTCGTCACACCAGAAGTCCTCTCCGGTCGGTGCGGGCTGGGCGGGGGCGGCGGGCCGCGGCGCGGCCGGTGCCTGGGCGAGCGCGTCGAAGAACTGGCGCATGACGAAGGCGACGCCCTCCGGCGTGACGGTGCGCAGGTTCGGCTCGAAGAACCCGGCCTTGAACGGGAAGCCGGTGACGATCTCGTACGCGGGGAAGTAGTCGACGTCCTCGTGTTCCTGGGCCAGCTGACCGGCCACGGCGCGCAGCACGGACTTCGAATACGTGGTGGCGGTCAGGGCGTGGCCGCCGGTGGCGGTCGCGGTCAGCGGTACGGGGGAGACCGTGAGCAGCACCCGCAGGCCCGGGTTGACGGTGCGGGCCAGCGCGATGGCGTGCGACAGGTCGCGGCGGACCTCGTCGAAGGTGAAGTTGTGGAACGCGTACCGCCCGGCGTCGAAGGCGCCGCGCACCGTGCCGGGGCAGACCGGCTGCACGGTGCCGTCGCGGCGGTCCACCCACGCCTCGGTCAGGCCCAGCGTGAAGACGAAGCAGTCCGCCTCGGCGACGGCGCCGCGCACCGCCGCCAGGGTGGCTTCGCGGGCGGCCCGTACCGCGTCCGCCGTGGGGTGCCCTTCCGGATCGACGGCCGGGCGGAACGGGTCGTACCAGCGGCCGTCCTCGGTCCACACCTCGTCGGGCGGGGCGGTCTCGCCGTGCGCCCAGGACAGCCACTGCCGCAGCATCGCGGCGGTGTAGATGTTGCCGGTACGGAACGAGAACACGCCGTAGTGGCGGGCCCGGCGCTCCTCCTCGGTCAGCCCCGGCGGGGCCGGTTCGGCGTCCCGCCAGTTCATGCCGCGTTCGAGCAGGGCACGGCCGATGTGGCGGGCGAAGCAGGAGCCCGCGGTCAGGACCACGTCGTCCTGGCCGATGGCGAACTTCGGGGTCCACAGCCCGCCGATGTCCGCCGGGTCCGGCTCGGCCACGGCGGTGCGCCAGAAGGAGCGCGGCGGGAGGGACTGGTACGGGTTCTCGGTCGGCATGGTGGTGGCCTCGGCTCGGGGGACGGGTGGTCGGTGGGCGGGCGGGTACGGGGCGTTCCCCTCGGTCAGGTACGGCATCAGCGGCGCTCCGGGTCGGTCGGTGCGGCGGCGTCCACCGCGCCCGCCGCGTACGTACTCACCGCGTCCGCCACGGCCCGCACGTACGGAGGCCGGACGATGCCGTAGTGCGTGGTGTCCACGCTCTGCCAGCCGCGCAGGTCCGGCAGCCGGTCCCGCCACTTGCGCTGCTTCGCCTCCGGCGTGCCCAGGTCCGGCAGTCCCTCCACCGGCCGGTTCGCCAGCCACAGGTGGGTGGGCGTGCCGGTCAGCCGGGGTACGTCGTGCCGGGCCATGCCGGCGATGTTGGCCCGGCAGCAGCGCGCCAGCCGCTCGGCGTACGCCTGCGCCTCCCGGCTCGCCGGCTCACCCGTGCCGCCCTGTCCCAGCTCGTGCGCGAAGACCGCTTCGAGCTGGGTCTCGTCGTACGCCCTGAAGTGCGGCGCGGCGTCCGGCGGCGGCGGGTCGAGCAGGTGGAGCGCGGCGGCCGGACGGCCTGCCGCCTCCGCTTCGGCCGCCATCGCCTGCGCCACCCATGCGCCGAAGGACCAGCCGGCCAGCTGCCGGCGCCATCCGGTGTGCGGGAAACGCGCTTCGAGGGCGGCGTGGTAGCGCCGGGCCCGCTCGGTCAGGGACCAGGCCGGCGGGTCGGGGAGGCGCAGCGCGGGGTCGGCGATCAGGCAGACGGTGAAGCGCGGGTCGAGGGCCGACACCAGCGCGCGGTACGCCTGGATGTCGCCGCCGACCGGGTGGACCAGGCACAGCAGGTCGCGACCGGTGCCCTGCTGCCAGACCTCCAGCGTCACCGGATCATCGGCGGCTTTGGTGGCGGCCCGGTCCGCGCCGGACGGTTCCGCCCCCGCCTTGACCAGGACCTCGTTCAGGCTGACCTGATGGCTGAGCTGGGACAGCTCCAGATCGACGCCGAAGTGCTCCTCCACCTTGCCGATCAGATCGAGCATGGTCAGCGAGTCGGCGCCCTGGTCGTAGAGCGAGGCGTCCGGGTCCAGCTCGTCCAGGCCCAGCCAGCGGCCGAGCCAGTCGGCGAGTTCGGCGGCGGCCGAGGCGGTTGCGGTGCCGGACGTGACGGGCGGCACGGACGCGTCGGCCGGAGCCTCATAGAACGCGCGGGCCTCCTCGATGGGCGTCGTGGAGACCAGCAGCTGCGGGAGTTGCAGCTCCAGCGCCCGCGCGAAGAGCCGCCGGCCCTCCTTCACCGCCAGGCCGACCGCGAGGTGGGCCTGATGGCGGGCGTCCGTCCGCAGGGCGTCGCGCGCCATGCCGACCTCGCTCCAGATGTCCCAGTCGATGCCGATCCGCAGGGTCGCTTCGGCCTCGCCGCTCCGGTGCCGGGCGAAGCCGTCCAGCAGGCCGTTGGCGGCGGCGTAGTCGAACTGGCCGATGCCGCCGAACTGCGCCGCCATCGAGGAGCAGTACGCGGCGAAGGCCGGCCGGTGCCGCTCGATCAGCCGCTCGGCCAGCAGGGCGCCGTGCAGCTTGGCGGCCATGGCCTGGCGCATCGCCGGGGCGTCCCGCCGTGTGACGAGGCCGCCGGCCGCCGTGCCCGC
This sequence comes from Streptomyces sp. NRRL F-5755, assembly GCF_001279365.1. NCBI lineage: Bacteria > Bacillati > Actinomycetota > Actinomycetes > Kitasatosporales > Streptomycetaceae > Streptomyces > Streptomyces sp. NRRL F-5755. The sequence goes on from NZ_LGCW01000272.1 coordinate 40,367, forward strand.
CGCGTGCACGACACCGTCGATCCGGTGGGTCACGGCGTCGATGCGCGTGAGGACGGTCTCGGTCGGCGTCTCGGCGAGGTCCGCCTCGACCAGCTCGACGCGGTCGGCCCACGCCGTCAGCTCGGCGGGCACGCGCGGCTGCCGGGACAGCAGGACCACCCGGCAGTCGGAGCGCTCCAGCAGCCAGGCCGCGATGCTGCTGCCGATGCCGCCGGTACCGCCGAGGATCAGGTACGTACCCGCCTCGTCCGGCAGTACGGAAGGCAGCGCGGAAGACGGCGCCGTCGTGGGGGCGGGCACCGGCAGCAGCGCCTGCTGCCACCAGTACCCCTGCCGCAGCGCCAGCCGCCGCGGCAGCGTGCCGGAGTCGTCGGCGCGTCCCGCCAGTGCCGCCAACTGCTCGGCGCAGTCGGCGAGTTCGCGGCTCGGCAGGTCCAGCCAGCGGCCGTCGACGGCGCACTCCTGCGGAGCCACCTCGCAGACCCCCGCCAGCAGGCCCAGCTCCGGCCGCCGTACGGGCCCTTCGACCGGCTGCGCACCGTACGACAGCCACCACGGCCGCACCTTCTCCGCGAGCGGCGTACCGGCGACGGCTTGCAGCAGGGCGGCGGGCGTGTCGAGGCAGGCCCAGCGGGCGCGCGTCAGCGCGTCCTGGTCCACCGGGCCGTCGACCGCCAGCGGCAGGGCGTGCAGCCAGTCGATGACGGCCTCGCCCGGGTCGCCCAGCGCGTCGAGCAGCTGCCGCAGCGAGGCCGGGTCGGCCGGGTCCACCTCGTACACGTCGTCCGCCGGCCGGGCGTACGCGCCGGCCGCGCCGACCCGTACCACCCGGGACCAGCCCGCCTCGAAGGAGCGCAGCGCCTCGGGCGGCAGCGGTTCGGCGGTCACGACGACCAGCAGACCGCCGGGCGTCCGCGACGCGGGGGCCGGGACGGCACGGCTCAGCCGGACCCAGTGCGGCTGGTGCAGCCAGTCGGTCGCAGGCAGCCGCTGGGGAAGTGCCTCGGTGGTGGCCTGGTTTGCGGGGGCGTCCGTCTCCGGCGTGGCGCGCTGGAAGTCGTACGTGGACAGCTCGAACGCCGGGGGCGGGAAGTCCCACGGGGCTTGCGCCGGACCGGCGGGCCAGCGGATCGTCCGCCCGGTCAGCCAGGCGTCGGCCAGTTCCTCGGGGGAGCGGCCTTCGGCCGGCAGCGGCTCCTCGGGGCCGTCCGCGTCGGTCGGTGCCGGGGCGATGTCCGGTACCTGCTCGGCCTCCGCGACCGTACGCAGCCACGCCACCGCGCTCGCCGCGTCGGCGCAGACCGCCGCGGCCCGTCGGCGGTGGGCCGGGCGGCCCGCCTGGAGGTGGCGCAGCACCTGTCCGTACGTCTCGGGCCGGGCCTGGAGATAGTCGGCGATGCGCGCGGCGTCGGCGCGCAGCCCGGCCGCACTGCTGCTGGACAGCGGCAGGCAGGGCACCTCGGACACGGGCTCCTCCGCCTGTTCGCCCGCCTCCAGGACGAGGTGGGCGTTGGTGCCGCCGATGCCGAAGCTGCTCACCGCCGCCATCCGGGGCCGCCCGGTGGGCCACGGGCGCGCCTCGGCCGGAATGGTGAACGGCGCCGCGTCGGTGCCGATCTGCGGGTTGAGGCGGCGGAAGTCGACATTGGGCGGGATGACGCCGTGGTGGACCGCGAGGGCGGCCCGTACCAGGCCGACCACGCCCGCTGCGGCGCCCAGGTGCCCGATCTGGCTCTTCACCGAGGCCAGCGCGCAGTGGCCGGTCCCGTCCGGCCCGTCCAGACCGAACGCCTGGCGCAGGGCGCCGACCTCGACCGGGTCGCCGAGCGCGGTGCCGGTGCCGTGGGCCTCGACGTAGCCGAGGTCGGCGCCGGTACGGCCGCTGCGGCGCAGGGCGGTGCGGATCACCTCGCGCTGCCCGGCCAGTGAGGGCGCGCTGTAACTGAGCTTGGCGGAGCCGTCGTTGTTCAGCGCCGAGCCGGTGATCACCGCGTACACGGTGTCGCCGTCCCGCCGTGCCAGCCGCAGCGGCTTGAGCACGATCACGCCGACGCCGCTGGCGCCGATGGTGCCGTCGGCGTCGTCGCTGAACGGCCGGCAGTGGCCGTCCTTGGAGAAGATGTGCTGCGGCCGGTAGCGGTAGCCGTCGGTGAGCAGGGTGTCGACCAGTACGCCGCCGGCGAGCATCACCTCGGCGTCGCCCTGGCGCAGCAGCCCGGCCGCGACGTGCACCGCCACCAGCGAACTGGCGCAGGCCGCCTGCACGGTGAAGGCCGGGCCCGACAGGTCGAGGTGGTAGGCGACCTTGGTGGCGAGGAAGTCCTTGTCGTGGTGGAGCGCCATCTGGAAGCCGTCCGGCAGGTACGCCGGGTCGGCCTCGCGCAGTACGGACTGGTAGTACGTGTTCTCGCCGCAGCCCGCGACCAGGCCGACGCGCTGCCCGGCCGGACCGGTGATACCGGCGTGGGCCAGTGCCTGTACCGCGCTCATCAGCAGGTGGCGCTGTTGCGGGTCCATCAGCCGGGCCTCCTGGCGGCTGATGCCGAAGTGGTCCGGGTCGAAGTCCAGCAGGCCGGACATCTGGCTGCGGGCGCCCACCAGGCCGTCGGCGGCGTCGAAGTGCTCGATGCCGCGCCCGCCGGTCCGCACCATCTCCCAGAAGGCGCCGAGGTCGTCCGCGCCGGGCAGCCGCACGGCCATGCCGACGACGGCGACCGGCTCGTCGGCCGCGCGGGACGCCGGTGCGTCCTGGCGTACCGGCGTCTCCGGCGCTGTCGAGCCGGTCAGGAACCGCGCCAGCCGCCGGACGGTGACGTGCTCGAACAGGTCGGGAATGCCGAACGACAGGTCTGGCTCGGCGGTGCAGCGCAGGTGGAAGCGCATCAGGTCGAGGCTGGTGGCACCCGCGTCGAAGAACCGCTCGTCGGGGCCGACGGGCGTACCGACCACCGCCTCGAACAGCTCCGTGAGCCGGGCCTCGACCGGCGACAGGGCCGCTGCCGTGGCGGCGGTACGCGGGCGCAGCTCCTCGCCCGGCGCGCTCAGCGCCTGGCGCCGGTCCAGCTTGCCGCTCGGGGTGAGCGGGAGGGACGCGAGCCGCCGGAAGCGGTCGATCCGTACGTACGGAGGCAGCAGCGGCGCCAGGTGCGCGGCCAGTTCCTCCGGCGCCGGGGACTCGCCGCGGCACTCCAGACAGGCCGTCAGCCGGCCGCCGTCGCGCACCACGACCGCGTTGACCACGCCCGGGTGCTGGAGCAGCGCCGCCTCGACCTGTCCCAGCTCCAGCCGGTGGCCGCTCAGCTTCACCTGCTGGTCGTCGCGGCCGAGGTAGTGCAGCAGGCCGTCCCGGTCGAAGCGGGCCAGGTCGCCGCTGCGGTAGAAGGTGCCCAGGCCGGGCAGCTCCACGAAGCGGGACGCGTTGAGCGCCGGGTCGCCGAGGTAGCAGGGCGCGGCCATCGGGCCGCCGATCAGCAACCGTCCGGGACAGCCGGGCGGTACGGGCGCGTCGGCCTCGTCCACGACGTGCAGCCACGCGTTGGCGACGGGCCTGCCGATGGCCGGGCGCTCCGGCCAGTGCGCCGGGTCGCCCTCCAGGCAGAGGCTGCTGACGACGTGCGTCTCGGTCGGGCCGTAGTGGTTGAACAGGCGCGCGCCGGGCAGCCCGGCGAACCAGCGGCGTATCGCGTCCGTACACAGCAACTGTTCGCCCGCGGTGACCACTTCGCGCAGCCGGGACGGGAAGCGGCCGAGCCGGACGCCGTGTTCGGCCAGCAGGTGCAGCGCCACGTACGGCATGAAGATCCGCTCGACGCCTGCCGTTTCCAGCTGCTCCAGCAGGGCCGGTGCGTCCTGCCGCCAGCCGGGCCGTACGAGGTGCAGACGGCCGCCGCTGCACAGCGTGCCGAAGATCTCCTGGAAGGAGACGTCGAAGGACAGCATGGAGAACTGCTGCGTGACGGCGCCGCCCGCCAGGCCACCGGCGTCGGCCTGCCAGTGCAGCAGATTGCACAGCGTACGGTCGGGCACCTGCACGCCCTTGGGTGTACCGGTGGAGCCGGAGGTGAACAGCGTGTAGAGCGGCCGTTGTCCGTCGTGATCGGGCGCGTCGTACGCGGGTACGTCCGGGGCGGCGTCCGGCAGCGTGACCGGGTGGCGCGGCAGGTCCGCCGGGGCGATCGCGTCGATCGCCGCCGTGCCGTCCGGCGGCACCAGGACGCACAGCGGGCGCACCTGGTCGAGGATCTGCCGCAGCAGCTTCGGCGGGTACGACGGGTCGAGCGGCACGATGGTGAGGTTGAGCCGGGCCAGCGCCAGCAGCGCCACCGCGTGCTCGGCGGAGGGCTCGAAGTGCAGCGCGACGCAGCGCGGGCGGTCGTCGTCCTCCGGCGGGGCGGGGTACGCCGCCCGTAGCTCGTCGGCCAACGCGACGGCGTGCCCGCCGAGTTCGGCGTACGTCAGGGTGCGGCCGTCGGCGACCAGCGCGGGAGCGTCGGGCGTCCGCCGCGCCTGACGGGCGAAGCCCTCGGCCACCGTGGTGAACGCCGGGGGAGTCGCGGCGTCCCGGCCGGGCTCGGGCAGGCCGTCGCGGTACGGGCCCACCAGTTCGGCCAGCGTGGCCGTACCGCCGTCGGCCAGCTCGTCCAGCCCCTGCCGGAACAGGGTGGCCATCGCCTCCGCCTCGGCGTCGTCGAAGTGCTCGGCGGCGTACTCCCACAGGCAGTCGAAGCCCGCGTCGTGTTCGACCACGGAGAGCGTCAGCGGGCACTTGGCCTCGGCCGGCACCGGCCACTCGGGGCGGGAGGTGCAGCCGGGCAGCGTCAGCGCGCCGAAATCGGTGTTCTCCAGGACGAAGAGAAAGTCGAACGGCGGGCCGTCCGTACGGTGCTCCCGGTCGGCCAGGACATCGGCCAGCGCTACGTCCTGCCGGTCCAGCACTTCCTGCACGGCGGCACCCTGCCGCAGCAGCTGCGTGCGCAACTGCTCGCGCGGTGCCAGATCCAGCGGCAGCAGCACGGTGTTGGCGAACATGCCGACACTGTTCTCGAAGGGCTGCACCGGGCGGTTGGCCACCGGCCCGGCGATACGCGGCCGCGAGCGCCCGGTCACGCCGTACAGGCTCCAGGCGAACACGCCCAGCAGCAGTTGGAAGCGGGTGAGATCCAGGTCGGCGCAGAGCCGGTCGAGCGCGGCGCGGCGGCCCGGGTCGAGCGGGGCGCGCAGCAGCCGGCCGTTGGTGCGGGGCCGGGGGCGGGCGGGCTCTAGCGGGGCCGCCGCCTCTTCCACGGTGTTCAAGTAGCCGTGGAGCTCGGCACGTTGTGCCTGGTAGGCGTCGGTCGCGAACCACTCGGTCTGCCAGCCCGCGTAGTCCAGCGGCGTCGGCGCCGCCGTGGGCTCCGCCGCCTCCGTGCCGCTCAGCGCGGCCGCGTAATCGGCCGACAGCTCGCGGAAGAGGACATTGAGCGACCAGCCGTCGACCGCGATGTGGTGCAGGTGCAGCAGCAGGATGCCGCCGCCCGGCCGCGGAAGGAGTGTCGCTTGCAGCAGACGCGGGCGGGCGAGGTCGAAGGGGGCGGCGAAGAGACGGTGGGCGGCGGGGCGCCAGTCGGGCTCGTCGGCCGTCGGCGTGCCGGATTCGGCTGACGTATCCGTTCCAGGCGCGTCGGTCCCTGTCAGTGATTCCGGTGCCACCCACGGGTCGTACGCCTCGCCGACCACCTGCCGCAGCCCCTCCGGCGTGGCCTCGAAGGCCGTACGCAGCGCGGGGTGACGCGCCACCAGCCGGCGCAGCGCCTCCCGCAGCGCGGCGGTGTCCACCGCGCCGTCCAGCCGGAACGCCAGCGGGACGTTGTACGCGCAGGACCGCGGGTCGCGCTGTTGCAGGAGCCAGAGCCGCTGCTGCTCCGAGGTGGCGGGAGCGGAGCGGGCGCCCGAGGGGGCGGAGGGCTCCGGGTACGGTGAGGCCTCCCCGTCGCGAGCCTCCGCGACCGCGGCGGCGAGCTGTGCGAAATCGCCCTGGAGCACCGCTGCCCGGGGCAGTTCGCAGCTCCAGCGCCGCCGGACCTCGAAGCGCAGCCGCAGTGCCTTGAGCGAGTCGCCGCCGTTGGCGATCCAGCGGTCGCCCGGCCGCAGGCCCGGTACGCCCAGCACCTCGCCCGCCAGCTCCAGCACCGTGCGCTGCCAGGGCGTGGCCGCCGCGTCCTCCGCCGTCTCCGGGCGCTGCCAGGGGCGGTCGTCGCGACGCAACAGTGCCGTCGCGTCGACCTTGCCGTTGGCGTTGAGCGGCAGCTCGTCCACCAGGTACACGTGGTGCGGGCGCATGTACGCCGGGAGGCCGTCCGCCAGGTGCCGGTCGAAGGCGTCGAACGACAGCTCGTCGCCGAGCACCAGATAGGCCAGCAGTTCATTGACGCCGTGCGCGTCACGGCGGGTGCACACATACGCCTGGCGCACCGCCGGATGGGCCTCGATCCGCCGCTCCAGCTCGCCCGGCTCGATGCGGAAGCCCCGCACCTTGACCTGCCGGTCGGCGCGCCCGACATAGCCGATCAGGCCGTCGGCGCCGCGGCGCACCAGGTCGCCGGTGCGGTAGAAGCGGCGCTCGCCGCCGTCGTGCCAGGGGAGCCGTACGAAGCGGCGCGCGGTCTCGTCGGGCAGGTTGCGGTAGCCCGCCGCCAGCGCCTCGCCCGCCAGGTACAGTTCGGCGGTCTCGCCGGGCTCGGCGGGCCTGGCGCCGTCGTCGGCCACCACCAGGGCCTCGGTGCCCGGCAGCGTCCGCCCGATGGGCACCACGTCACCGTCGAAGTCGCGGGGCACAGGGTGGCAGAGGGCGAAGGTGGTGGCCTCGGTGGGGCCGTAGATGTTGTGCAGCCGCGTCGGGCTCGTGGGGTTGTCGCGGTACCAGCGGCGCAGCAGCGGCGCGTTCAGCTGCTCCCCGCCGATCAGCACCTGGCCGGCACCGGAGAAGCAGTCGGGCACCTTGTCGGCGACCGCGTTGAACAGCGCGGTGGTGATGAACAGCGAGTCGATGCGCTCGCGCCGCAGCGCGTCGCTGAGCAGGTGCGGCGTCTGCACCTCCTCGTCGCCGAAGATCACGCAGCAGCCGCCGGTGAGCAGCGGCACCCACACCTCGAAGCTCAGCGCGTCGAAGGCGGGGTTGGCCAGGCAGGCGTAGCGCGCGCCCGCGTCGAGGCCGATCCACCCCGGGCGCGCGAGCCGCAGGATTCCGGCGTCCCGCACTTCGACGCCCTTGGGGCGGCCGGTGGTGCCCGACGTGTAGAAGATGAAGGAGGCGGGCGGGGTGGCGGACAGCGGCAGCGGGGTGTCGCCGCCGTCGGTGAGCAGTTCGGCCACCGGCAGGGCCCGTACGCCGTCCGGCAGCCCGTCGGGCGCCGTACCGTCGTGGAGCACCGTGCCGCTCGCGGAGTCGGTCAGGATGTGGCGTCGCCGCTCGGGCGGGCTCAGCCGGTCGAGCGGGACCACCACGGCGCCCAGCCGCAGGATGCCCAGCATCGCGCAGACCAGTTGCCACGAGCGCGGCAGGCAGACCGCCACCGCCTGGCCGGGCCGTACGCCGTGCCGGTGCAGGGACCGTGCGACGGCGGCGCTGGCGGTGTCGAGTTCCGCGTAGTCCAGGTGCCGGCCGCCGTCCACGACCGCAAGGGCGGCGGGGGTGCGGCGGGCCTGGGCGAGGACGCTTTCGGCCAGGCAGGGGGAGGCCGGGAAGGTCGGTTCGGGTTCCATGATCACTCCTGCGCCTGTGCTGACTCGGCTTCCGGCCCGGTGGACAGCGACGGGCTGCCGGGCGGCGGGGGAGCGGCGGCCAAGCGGGCAAGCTCTGCTTCCACCAGCGCGGCCACCCGCAGCACCTCGGCGCTCTCCAGCATTTCCCAGTGGTCGCAGTACGCCGGTTCCACCACGAAGTCGCCCTTCGCGCGCCGCTGCCAGAAGTCCCGCACGTCCCGCCGGAACGGGGTGTCGGTGCCGTCCTCGACGGCCTGGACGAGGACCGTGCGGGCCGCCGACGGCGGTGCCGGGTAGGCGCCCGCGGTCTGCCGGTTGTGGTTGTAGATGCGGAAATACTGGTCGATCTGCTCGTCGTCGATGCCCGGGTACATGCCGTTGAACTTGACGAGCTTGTCGCGGAACTCGGCCATGTCCACCGGCGCCGTCGCGGCCGGGTCCACGGGCCCGTCCGAGCCCTGGGTGTCGAGCAGCACCACGCTGACGTCCGTACGGCCGGACTCCGCCAGGCGGCGCCCCATCTCATGGGCGACCAGCCCGCCGTACGACAGGCCGGTGACCACCACGGGCCCGTCGAGCAGCGGCGTCACCAGCGTCAGATACGCCTCGGCCATGGCCTCGACCGTCGGCAGGAAGGTCTCGCCAGGGTTCACGCCGGGTGACTGGATGCCGTAGATACCGAAGGACTCGGGCAGCGCCTTGGCCAGCGACAGGTAGCAGAAGGCGGTGCCACCCGCCGGGTGGACGCAGATCACCCGCTGCCGGCCGTCACCCGCCCGGAACTCGATCAGATTGCTGTCCGGCCGGTCCGGCGCGCCGCGGCGCAGCCGCCCGCCCAGCGCCTCGATCGTCGGGTGCAGCATGATGTCGCGCACCGGCAGCGTCTCGCCGAACTCCTCGCGGACCGCGTGCGCCAGCTTGATCGCGGAGATCGAGGTGCCGCCGATGTCGAAGAAGTTGTCGCCGATGCCGATCTCGGAACGGACCAGCACCCGCTGCCATATCCGGTACAGCGCCAGCTCGACGTGGTCGCGCGGGCTGGCCTGGTTGACCTGGACGGGGGCGTCGGCCCGCGCCCGTTCCAGCAGCGCGGCGCGGTCCGGCTTGCCGTTGGGGGTGCGCGGCAGCCGCGGCAGCTCCACGAACAGCGCCGGGATCATGTAGCCGGGCAGCCTGCGCGCCAGCATGGTGCGCCATGCGTCGGGCTGCCGCGCCTCGGCGTCGCCCCGGCCCAGGAAGGCCACCAAGCGTGCCTCGCCCGCCGCGTCCCGGTCGGCCAGAACCACCGCCTCGCGCACGGCGGGCCCCTCCAGCAGCGCCGCCTCGATCTCGCCCAGTTCGATACGGAAGCCGCGCAGCTTGACCTGGTGGTCGCGGCGGCCGACGTACTCGGCGTCGCCGCCGGGCAGCCGCCGGGCCAGGTCGCCGGTGCGGTACATCCGCTCGCCGGGCGCGAACGGGTCCGGTACGAAGCGCTCGGCCGTCAGGCCGGGGCGGCCGACGTAGCCACGGGCCAGTCCCGCGCCACCGATGTAGATCTCGCCGGTCACACCGGGCGGTACCGGACGCAGGCGCTCGTCCAGCAGCCGGACCCGGGTGCCGTCCAGGGGGCGGCCGACCGGGCACTGCCGGGACAGCGGGCGGGGTTCGGTGTAGCCGGTGCTGAAGACCGTGGTTTCGGAGGGGCCGTAGCCGTTGAGCAGGCGGAGTTCAGGCAGGAATTCCCGCATACGGTGCAGGGCCTGTTCCGGTACGGGTTCCACACCCGTCAGCAGGCGGCGCAGCGCAAGACCGGCCAGCCGCTCCCCGGGCGCCTCATCAATCCACTTGATGAAGGCGGGCGGCAGGAACGCCTGCGCGATGCGGCGGGTGCGCATCCAGTCCAGCAACGCGTCGGGGTCGGCGCGCAGTTCACCGGGGACCGGGTGCAGCGCGCCGCCCGTGGTGAGCGGCAGCAGGATCTCGAACGCCGAGCAGTCGAAGCCGATGCCCGACCACCACGACGCGGCCTCGCCCGCTCCGTCGTCGAAGCGCGCCAGCCAGTGGTCGAAGAGGCTGGCAACGTTGCCATGGGTGACGCCGACGCCCTTGGGGCGGCCGGTGGAACCCGAGGTGAAGACCACGTACGCCAGGCGGTCGGGGTGCGCGGCGATGCCGGGTGCGTCGTCGCGCCGGCCCTCTGCCTCGACGGCGGCCAGTGACTGCCAGTCGCCGGACGGTACGGGTGCGTCGCTCAGCACCAGGGCGGGCGCGGCGTCCTCCACCATGGCGGCCAGCCGTTCGGCAGGCAGTTCGGGGTCGAGCGGCAGATAGGCCGCCCCGGCCTTCAGGATGCCGAGGACGCCCACGACCAGCGCCGTCGAGCGTCCGGCGTGCAGGCCGACCACCTGGTCCGGGCGCACACCGCGGGCCAGCAGGGCGTGGGCGAGCCGGTTGGCGCGCCGGTCCAGCGTCGTGTAGTCCAGCCGCTCGCCGTCGCACACCAGCGCCGTCCGGCCGGGCTGTTCGCGTACCCGGCTCTCGAAGCGGTCGATCACGCCGGACCACGCCGCCCGGTGCACCGTCCCGTCCCACTCCGCGACGAGCCGGTCCCGCTCCTCCTCGTCCAGCAGCGCGAGGGCGTCGGCGGCGGTGCCGGGGTCGGCGGCCATCTGCGTCAGGATGCGCCGGAGATAACGGCCGTACCGTTTCACGGTTTCCGCGTCGAACAGCGCCCGCGCGTATTCCAGGCTGCCGACAATACGGCCGTCCTCTTCCGCCAGCGACAAGGTCAGGTCGAACTTCGCGACGTCGTACGGCGAATCCAGCGGCGTCACCTCGATATCCGGCAGCGACAGCTCGCCCTCCTCGCTGTTCTGCCACGCGAACATGGTCTGGAACAGCGGGGTGTGTGCCGGACTGCGGGACGGATTGACGAGTTCCACCACCTGCTCCCACGGCAGGTCCTGGTTTTCCAGCGCAGCCAGGGCGACACCGCGTACCCGCTTGAGGAGTTCGGCCACCGTCGGTCCGCCGGAAAGATCGACACGCAGTGCCAGGGTATTGACGAAGAAGCCGATCAGACCTTCCAGCTCGGCGCGCCGGCGATTGGCCACCGGCGTGCCGATCACCACGTCGGCATGGCCGGACAGCCGGGAGAGGACCAGTGCCCAGCCCGCCAGCAAGGTCATGAACAACGTACTGCCGTTGCGGCGGCTCGCGTTCTTCAGCGCCGCGGTCAATTCCGCGTCGAATTCCAGCGGAAGCTTTCCGCCGCGGTAGTCCTGCTCGGCCGGCCGCGGCCGGTCGGTGGGCAGTTCCAGCAGCGCCGGGGCGTCGGCCAGTGCCTTCTTCCAGTGGTCCGCCTGCTTCGCCGGTGCGCCGTCGGAGAGCCACTTCCGCTGCCAGGCCGCGTAATCGGCGTACTGCACCGGCAACGGCGGCAGCGGATTCGCCTCACCGGCGCGGAAAGCGGTGTAGAGCGCGGTGATTTCCCGCGTCAGCACGGTCATCGACCACCCGTCGGACGCGATGTGATGGGCGGTCAGCAGTAGTACGTGGTGGTCGGCCGCCAGCACGACCAGGCGCCCGCGGATCAGCGGACCCTCGGCCAGATCGAAGGGCGCGATCGCCTCCTCCCGCAGGAGTCCGGCGAGCCGTGCTTCGGCCGCGGACGCGTCACCGGCCCCGCTCAGATCGTGGACCTGCAAGGGAAAGCCCACGTCAGACGGGTCGATCTGCTGGTACGGGGTGCCCGCCACCGCGACCAGGCGGGTGCGCAGCACCTCGTGTCGGGCGACCAGCGCGTCCAGGGCGCGGGTCAGCGCGCCCCGGTCCAGTGGTCCGCGCAGCCGGAACGCCTGCGGCATGTGGTACGCCTCGCCGGCGCCCCGCATCTGCGCCAGGAACCACAGCCGCTGCTGCGCGTAGGACAGCTCCAGCGGCCCGGTACGGCTCGGCAGCGGCTCGACAGCGGTCTGCTTCCGCGTCGTCCGGGGGTTTTCGGAAGTCGAGGCGCGGAACGTTTGATTCGCCGGCAAAACTAGCTCTTCTTCTGTGCGAGGAGGTTTGTTCGTGCGGAGGCTGAACAGCTGCCGCCGGCCGGGCCCGAATACGGTGCGGTAAGGGCCGGAATGGGGTTGGCGGGCGGGTGCGTATTCGGACGCCGCGCAGGCCGCTGCGGGAAGTCGCGGGCTGAACTCATGGCAGTCGTATCCGCGGAGCGGAGGGGGGCCGGGGAGTTCGCGCATGCGCGCCGGAACGGCTCGACGAGGGGCGGGAATGCGTGGTGGGGGTGGTGTTTCGGCGCGGCGGTGAAGTACGGGCGGGGCCGTGGGACTTCCGCGGGGAAGTGCGGTCGGCCACCCGGCAGGCCGGTTCCGGTCTGCCCGCCGCCTCAAGTGGCCATGATGCGCACTCGCTTTCCGGGCCACCGGTCGGGCGGCCCCGTGCACACGGACCCCGATTCGGGTGCCGTGCTGGACGCTTTGTGACCCCGAGATGATCGAACAGTGTTGCGGAGTGTGTCAATGGTCGTAAGTTCCGTGTTTGACCGGTCCGCCGGGGCGTTCCGCGGTGCCCTCGAAGCGTGCACGGCCGTGCCGGGCGGCCTGTGTGGCGGTTCGGACGGCCGCGTCCCGGCACCCGGTGAACTCACCGGAAATCTTTCGGGAAGCGATGAAGTTCGCGCAGATAGTTGCATATCCCAGCCGGGGTGAGGCAGATTGAGAGCGCTTCCATCGGCGGGGACCACCCTCGGCCGCAGCGCTGAAGAAAGCTGTTCGATGTCCGACGCTCCAGCAAGCCCGCGCTCCCCGATCCAGGCCCGTCCCGCCTCGGCCGCCCAGAGCGGGATCTGGTTCAACGAGCAGCTCGACGACTGCGGGTCCGTGCACCACGTGCCCTTCACCCTGCACTTCGACGGCCCGCTCGACACCGCCGCGCTGCGCCGCGCGTGCGATGCCCTGCTGCGCAGGCACCCGGACCTCACGAGCGCCGTCGAGAACCGGGACGGCGTCCCCCACCTCGTCCCGGCGCCCGTACGGCCCGAGTTGGTGACCGAGCGGGCCGGCGCCGAGGCCACCCGGCAGCACATCACGGCACCGTTCGACCTCGCCGAGGGGCCGCTGTGCCGCCTGGTCCTCCAGATCATCGGCCCCCGCGAGCACCGGCTGCTGGTCGTCGCCCACCACCTCGTCTTCGACGGGCAGTCGATGGAACTGTTCGCGGCCGACCTCGCGGCGCTCTACGGAACGGAGGCCGGGCACGGCACCCCCGTACCGCCGGAGCCCGCGCCCGCCGAACCGGCCGGCGCGGAGGACGCCCGGATCGCCGCCAAGCTGACCGCCGCACGGGACCATTGGGCGCGGCACCCGCTCGGCGACGACGATGTGGTGCTCCCCGGCCTGGAGCGCCCGGCCCACGGAGCGGCACCCGGCGCATCGGTCGAATTCGCCCTCCCCGGAGACCTGCGGTCCCGGCTCACCCCGCTCGCGGACCGCCTGGGCGTCACCCGCTTCGAGTTGATCGTCGCTTCCTTGCACGCCCTCCTGTACCGCTACGGCAACGCGGTGCCGGTCACCGCCCTCGATCTCGGCACCCGTACGCCGGAGCAGCAGGGCCACATCGGCGTCCACGTCAACGAACTGCCCTTCACCACTGCGCCGGAGCCCGGCCTGACGTTCGCGGAGTTCGCCCGCGCGACCCGGGCCGGACTCAGCGAGCTGTACCGGGTGCGCGACGTACCGCTCGGCCGCGCCGGCACGGGCGTGAAGCCGGCGGTCGCCCTCGCGCCGGTCTCGCTCACCTACCGGCGCCCAGGGCCCGCGCCGGAGTTCCCCGGGCTCACCGTCTCGGCCGACTGGACGCCCTCCAACCACTCCGCCCGCAACGCCCTGCGCGTCGAACTGGTCGACGGGCCGGACGCGTTCCACGTACTGCTCCAGTACCCGCCCCGGTCCCTCGCCCGCGAACACGCCGAGAGCCTGACGCGGCACTGGCTGACCCTCCTCGGCCACGCGGCCGGCGACCCGGACACACCGCTGGCCGGACTGCCCCTCCTCGACGGCGACGCGCGCGAGCGGCTGCTGACCGGCGTCAACGACACGGCCGTGGCGTACCCGGCGCGGACCGTCCCCGAGCTGATCGCGGAACAGGCGGCCCGGCAGCCCGACGGCGTCGCCATCGTCCACGCCGACCGCAGCCTGACGTACGCGGAACTGGACGCCGGAGCGGAACGCCTCGCCGCGCGTCTGCGGGACAAGGGCATCGGCGCGGGGGCGCTCGTCGCCGTACGGGCGAGCCGCTCCGAACGCCTCCTGATCGGCCTGCTCGGCGTCCTCAAGGCCGGTGCGGCCTACATCCCCCTCGACGCGGAATACCCGCGGGAGCGCATCGATTTCGTCCTCGCGGACGCCGGCGCAGCGCACGAACTGGGCGACACCGACCTGTCGCCCGAGACCCTCGCGGCCGACGGCGAGCCGCTGACCCCCGACGCGCCGCTCCCGTCACCCGCCTCCGCCGACCTCGCCTACGTCATCTACACCTCCGGCTCGACCGGCCGCCCCAAGGGCGTACAGATCGAGCACCGGTCCCTGACGAACCTCCTGCTGTCCCTGCGCGACCTGCTCGGCTCCGGACCCGGCCACCGCTGGCTGGCGCTGACCTCCGTCTCGTTCGACATCTCCGGCCTGGAACTGTTCCTGCCGCTGGTCACCGGCGGCACGGTGATCGTGGCGGGCGCGGGCGACACACGCGACGGCGCCGCGCTGGCGGGCCTGGTCGCCCGCCACGGCGTCACCCACGTCCAGGCCACACCGACCGGCTGGGCGATGCTCCTGGACAACGGTTTCGACGCGCCCACCGTGACCGCGCTGGCCGGTGGCGAGGCCCTGCCCCCGACGCTCGCGCAGCGGCTGCGCCCGCGAGTCGGACGCCTCCTGAACGTTTACGGTCCCACCGAGACCACCATCTGGTCGACCTACGACGAGATCGACACCGAACCGGACGAGGTGACGATCGGCCGGCCCCTGGCCAACACCCAGGTGTATGTGCTCGACGAGCGCCTGGAGCCGGTCCCGGCCGGTCTGCCCGGTGACCTCTACATCGCCGGGGCGGGCCTCGCCCGCGGCTACGTCGGCCGCCCGGAACTGGACAGCGAACGCTTCCTGCCGGACCCGTTCGGACCGCCCGGCAGCCGGATGTACCGGACCGGCGACCGGGCGCGCCACCGCGGCGACGGCCGCCTGGACTTCCTCGGCCGCACGGACGATCAGATCAAGCTGCGGGGCCACCGGATCGAACTGGGCGAGATCGAGTCCCGGCTGCTGGCGCTGGAGGGCGTGGACCGGGCGGCAGCCGCCGTCCGGGACGGCCGTCTGACCGGGTACTACGTCGGTACCGCGGACACGGGACCACTGCGGCGCGCACTGGCGGCGGCCCTGCCCCCGTACATGGTTCCGGAGGTCTTCGTGGCCCTCGAAGCCCTGCCCACCACCCCGAACGGCAAGCTGGACCGCGCCGCGCTGCCCGCGCCGCCCGAGGAGACCATCGCACAGCCGCCGGCGGCCGACAGTCCCCTGGAAGCCGTCCGGGACATCTGGCGCGAGGTCTTCGGCCTCCCCGAACTCACCGACACGGACGATCTCTTCGACCTCGGCGGCCACTCGATCACCATGACCCGGATATCGACCCGGATACTCGACCGGCTCGGTGTGGAGGTCCCGCTCTCGGCGTATTTCGACGCGCCGACGGTGGAGGGGATCGCCGGGGTGGTCGCCGCATTGCAGGAAGAGCTTCCGTAGCACAGCGGCGGGCCGCGATCAGGCCCCCAGCACCTCGGCCAGGTCGTACCGCACCGGCTCCTCCAGCTGTGCGTACGTGCACTGCTCCGGTTCGCGGTCGGGGCGCCAGCGGCGGAACTGGGCGGTGTGCCGGAAGCGGTCGCCCTGCATGTGGTCGTAGGCGACCTCCAGTACGCGTTCGGGGCGCAACGGAATCCAGGAGAGGTCCCTCTTCCCGGTCCACCTGCTGGGACCGCCGGGCAGCCGGCCCGCCGCCTGCGCCTCCTCGCTGGTCCACTCCTCCCACGGGTGGCCCGCGACGGACTCCGTCCGCAGCGGTGCCAGCTCCTCCATCAGCTCCTCGCGCCGGCGCATGGGGAAGGACGAGCAGACGCCGACGTGCTGGAGGCGGCCGCTCGCGTCGTACAGGCCCAGCAGCAGGGACCCGACGACCGGGCCGCTCTTGTGCGGGCGCAGGCCCGCCACCACGCAGTCGGCGGTCCGCTCGTGCTTCGTCTTGACCATGACCCGCCGTCCCGGCCGGTACGGCATGCCGGGCGGCTTCGCCACGATGCCGTCCAGCCCGGCGCCCTCGAACTGCTCGAACCACTCGCGGGCCACGTCCAGGTCCTCGGTCACCGGCGCGGTGAAGACCGGGTCGGCGGCATCGCGCAGCGCCGTCGTCAGGGCCTCGCGGCGGTCCCGCTGCGCCGTGGACATCAGCGACTCGTCGTCCAGGGCCAGCAGGTCGAACGCCACGAAGGCGGCCGGGGTCACCTCCGCCAGGTGGCGCACCCGGGAGTCGGCCGGGTGGATGCGCTCCAGCAGGGCGTCGAAGTCCAGGCGCCCGTCCCGGGCGATGACGATCTCCCCGTCCAGTACGCAGCGCGCGGGGATCTCCGCGCACAGGGCCTCGACCAGCTCGGGGAAGTACCGGGTGAGCGGCTTGCCCGAGCGGCTGCCGAGTTCGACCTCGTCGCCGTCGCGGAAGACGATGGCCCGGAAGCCGTCCCACTTGGCCTCGTACTGTATGCCGGGCGGAATGTCCGGGGCGGCCTTCGCGAGCATCGGCTCCACCGGGGGCATCACGGGAAGATCCATGAGGGCGATTGTGCGGCGGGGCGCGCGGGCGGCCGGCGGTACGCGCCCGCCGACGGGCGGGGCCTGCCCGTACGGCCTAGACGAGTAGTTCCGAATGCGGGGTTCGCAGACGCGGGGAGGGTGTCCAGCATCGGGGTTGTGACGACCCAGTTGGACACCCTCTTGACCGCA
>NZ_LGCW01000273.1:0-130319 GCF_001279365.1 Streptomyces sp. NRRL F-5755
CCGACACACCCACCACCCCGCCCCACGCCCAGCAAATCCGCGGCTCCCGCGCCGCCACCGGCCACCCGGCCCACGTCACCGCGCCCCACCCCGTCCACGACGCCGTCGGTGGCACTGCCCCGCAAGTACGTCCCGTCCGCCCACAAGAAGCACAACAGCCGTTCGGTCGTCACGACCATGCTGCTGCTCACCGCGCCCGCGGTGCTGGCGGCCGCCGTGCTGCGCCCCCGTTCGTCCAGCTCGTCCGGTTCCGCCGGGCGCCGTTCCTCGTAGGAGGCCACCTTCATGTCGGAATGGCTGGTACTGACCATCGCGATGGCCGCGGTCTGCGCGGTCGTGCTGACCATCACGGTCCTCAGGCAGCGCCGGATCGGCGAGGACGACGACCCGTCCGAGACGCCCGACGTCATCGAGTACATGGTGATGATGGTGGGGGTGGTGTACGCGATCGTGCTGGGCCTGGCCATCGCCGGGGTCTGGGAGGCCAGGGGCGCGGCCGAGGACTCCGTACGGGCCGAGGCGCAGGCCCTGCACGAGGTCAGCGAGCGGGTACGGGTCTACCCGGAGAGCGCGCGGGAGCACATCCGCGCGGACGTGGACGCCTATGTCTCCTATGTCGTCCACAAGGAGTGGCCGGCCATGGCCGAGCAGGGGCAGGTCACCGACCGGGGCGGCGAGCTGCTGGACAAGGTGCGCGCCTCCGTGACCGACTACCGGCCGCGCGACGACTACGAGAGCCAGTCCTACCAGCCGCTGCTCGACCAGGTCGCGGCGGCCGACAGCGCCCGTAACACCCGGGCGGACAGCATCGAGCCGACGCTGCCGCCGGTGGTCTGGTTCGGGCTGATCACCGGTGCCGCGATCACCATCGGGCTGATCTTCACGCTCCAGATCCGCCGGTCGGGCCGCGAGCTGCTGATGGCCGCCCTCTTCAGCGCGCTGATCGCCTTCCTGCTCTTCCTGGTCTGGGACTTCGACGCACCGTTCAGCCGCGGCATCTCGGCGTCCGCGGATCCCTTCACGGATCTCTTCCCGCGGTTGTGAGACAGCCGTGGCTGTAGAAGCACCGGCGTACGGGAGGTAATTGCCGCGACGTCCGGGAACTCCCCGTGCGACCATGCGCGCATGTCGTCGGAGCCGCACCACGCGGGCAGGTCGCCGGACCTGCCGTTCACGGACGTTCTGCGGGACCGCCTCGGCCCGGCCCGCAACGCGGTGCGGCTGAGCAGCAGTCCGCGCTCCCGTGTGTGGCGGGTCGAGCTGCGCGGCACGCCCGCGGTGGTCAAGCAGGCCGTTGACGGCGCGGACGCGGACGAGCGGTACACCCGTGAGGTCGCCGCGCTGCGGCTGGCCTCGCGGGTGACGCCGCCCGTCGTACCGCGTCTGCTCGGCACGGATCCGGCCGCGCGCGTCCTGGTGCTGGAGCAGGTGGACCACCGGCGGCCCGCGCCGGACTGGGTGGTCGGGTACGCGGCGGCGCTCGCGCGGCTGCACGCGGCCACCGCTTCCGTACCGGCCGACGGAACGCCACCGCCGCTGCCCGCCTGGCCGGGCCCGGCCCCCGCGGACATCGACTCCTTTCTCGCCCTCGCCGATCGCCTCGCGGTTCCAGTCCCGGACGAGGCGGATGCCGAGCTGGCGGCCCTGCTGCACCGGCTCGGCTCCGCCCCTGGCCGGGCCCTGCTGCACGGCGACCCATGCCCCGGAAACGACCTGCACGCGCCGGACGGCATCCGGTTCATCGACTTCGAGCAGTCCTGCCTGGGCAACGGCCTCACCGAACTCGCCTATCTGCGCGTCGGCTTCCCGACCTGCTGGTGCGTCACGGCCACGCCCGAGCCGCTGCTGCGCGAGGCGGAGGCCGCGTACGGGAGGGAGTGGGAGGCGGCGACCGGCAGCACGCCGCCCGGCGACCTGGTCGACGCGTGCGCGGGCTGGCTGATCAGGGGCGACGCGCTGGTGCAGCGCGCCCACCGCGGGGGCACCGACCATCTCGCCCGGCTGCCCGACGAGGACTGGGAGTGGGGCACGGTCACGGCGCGGCAGCGGCTCGCGTACCGGCTCGGTGTCGTCGCCCGGCTCACCGCGGACCGCGACGATCTGGGCGGCCTGAGCCGTCTCGCCGGGGCGATGCGCGCCCGGATGCTCGGCCGCTGGCCCGGTCTCACACCGCCGCCCCGCGAGCGGCCGCCGGACGACTGAGCCGCGTAACGCCCTTGTTCAGCACGTAAGTTGGCGCCGCATACCCTCCATCACCCTGTTCACCGTGTCCGTCCTGTGCTTCGATGCTGCGATCATCTGTTCGCGCGAGGACGGCGAAGCGGCGGAGAGGACCGGGTGGGCGCATGGACCGGCGGGGGTTTCTGAAGGGCGCGGCAGCGGTGTCGGCCGCGGGGGTGCTGGTGGGGGCCGGGAGCGGGCAGGCCGCCGCGACAGCCATGCCCGCCGGACGTACCGCGGCACGCCCCCGGTCCGCCGCTTCCGTCCCCGTACAGGACTGGATGTCGGCCCTCCCGGACAGCACACCGATACAGCGGCTCTCCATCCCGGGCACCCATGACTCCGGGGCGCGCCACGGCGGTCCCTGGGTGGCCTGCCAGAACACCACCATCGCCGAGCAGTTGGACAGCGGTATCCGCTTTCTGGACGTACGCTGCCGGGCCATCGACTCGGTCTTCGCCATCCACCACGGCGCGTTCTACCAGAACCTGATGTTCGGCGACGTGCTGGTGGCGTGCCGGGCGTTCCTCCAGGCGCATCCGTCGGAGACCGTGCTGATGCGGGTCAAGCAGGAGTATTCCGAGGAGAGCGCGGCGGAGTTCCGGCGGATCTTCGACATCTACCTGGACGGCAAGGGCTGGCGCCCGCTGTTCCGGCTGGACGGCACGCTGCCCTCGCTCGGGCAGGCCCGCGGCAAGGTCGTGCTGCTCGCCGACTCGGACGGGCTGCCGGGTGTGCGCTACGCCGACCCGCGGGTCTTCGACATCCAGGACGACTACATGGCCGAGCCGCTGCGTAAATACCCGCTGGTCGAGGGGCAGTTCCGCAAGGCCGTCAGGGAGCCCGGCAAGCTGTTCGTGAACTATGTGAGCACCGCGGCCCTGCTGCCGCCGCGCTCCAACGCGGACCGGCTCAACCCGGAGGTGAAGAGCTTGCTGGACGGTGGCGAGGCGCGCGGCTGGACGGGGCTGGGCATCGTCCCGATGGACTTCCCCAACAAACACGGCCTGGCCGAGACGCTGATCCGGCACAACACGGGAGGGTGATCATGCAGCTGCGACGGCTCCCCCGCGTTCCCCGGCCGCGCCGCGCGAGCTGGGCGGGCCTGGTGCTCGCCCTGTTGCTGCCGCTGCTCAGCGTCCCGGCCACGGGCGTGTCCGCGCACGCGGCAGGCGGTCCGGCCCACGAACGGACCCGTAATCCGGCGCGCGTCGTCGCGGAGGTGCCGGTCGGCGACCGCATGCTCGACCTCGGGATCTCGTCGCCCGAGACCGACGCGCCGGTCAAGTGGGTCCGGCTGCTGCTGCCGAAGGGCTGGTCGAAGAGCGCTTCCCGTACGTGGCCGGTGCTGTGGCTGCTGCACGGCGGTGGCGGCAATCACCGGGACTGGACGGCCAACACCCACGTCGAGCAGCTGGCCGCCGACCGCGACGTGCTCGTGGTCATGCCGGAGACCAGTGGGTGCAGCAGTTACAGCGACTGGTACAACTACGGCGCCTGGGGCTCCCCGGCCTGGGAGACGTACTTGCTGGACGAGGTGCGGCCGCTGCTGGAGCGCGACTACCGCGCGGGCACGGCACGCGCCGTCGCGGGACTGTCGATGGGCGGGCTGGGCGCGCTGAAGTTCACCGCGGCGCGCCCCGGAATGTTCCGCGCGGCCGCCTCGTACAGCGGCGCCGTCAACCCTCTGTACCGGTCCACCGACGGCGGCCTGTCCGGCCCGGACGGCGTCAAGCTGGGCGCGCTGGCCTGCCTCGCCGACTGGAAGCGCGTCTGGGGCGAGCCGGGCTACCCGTTCGACACCGATGACCCGGCCGATCTGCGGCAGCAATGGCTGTGGAAGCGCAACAGCCCGCTGGAGCAGGCGGCGTCGCTGCGCGGGACCCCGCTGTATCTGTCGTACGGCGACGGGACGACCGACGGCGGGCCCGGCTGGTCCTGGGGCAGCGGCGGCACCCCGCCCGCCCCGTCGCCCGCCCGCTGCACCGACCCGCCCGTACACGGCACGCAGGACCCCGTCGAACGTGCCGTGTACGGCATGAACCAGCAGGTGCGCGCCAAGCTGGCGCAGCTGGGCATCCCGGCGACCGTGTGCGCCTCGAAGGGCGGGCACAGCTGGCCCTACTGGGAGCGCGAGCTGGTGGCGTCATGGCCGATGCTGATGGGGGCGCTGGGCGCCTGAACCGTGGGAGGGCGGTGCCGGGAGAAGGGCTCCGGCCCCGGCCCCGGCCCCGGCTCCCGGAAGAAGCCCCGCCCCGGAACCGTATGATCTGCTGGTGAGTACGACCGAGCGTGACGGCGCCACAGGGCCACCGGCCCCGACCGCACCCCACACCCGCCGCGCCACCGCCCTGGCCCTCTGCGCCGCGCTCGGCCTGACCTGCGCCGGCACGGTCCTGGCCGTACGGGCCTTCGCGCACGGCGGGTATCTGGCGTCCGGCGATCCTCTCACGGGCTCGTACGCCGAGCAGGCCGCCGACGGGGACGCGGCGGCCGATGCGCTGCTGTCCGGCCCGTACACCGAGCGCCCCGCACCGCCGCGCGCCGCCGCCCGTACGACGGCGGGCCAGGACACGGCCGTACGCGGGAAGCCGGCCGAACCGGCCGTCTCCCGGCCCCTTGAGGCTGCCCCGACGGCGGTGTCCGCCCCGATCGGCCCGCTCTTCTCCCCCGGCGACGACGGCGACGCCGACCACCACTGCACCGCGAGCGTGGTGCACTCCGCGACGCGTGACCTGGTCGTCACGGCGGCGCACTGCGTCTACGACGGCGGTTTCCGTACGAACCTGGTCTTCGCGCCGGGCTATCACGACGGGGTCGTGCCGTACGGCGTGTGGGTGCCGTCCCGCATCGTCGTCGATCCGCGCTGGGCCGACGGGCGCGACGAGGACCACGATGTGGCGTTCCTGCGGGTGCGCCGCCCGCGCGGCTCCGGCCCCGCCGGGCAGCGCGTCGAGGATCTGACCGGCGCCGAGCGGATCCGCTTCTCGCCGCCCGGCGGCCTGCCGACGCGGACCGTCGGCTATCCCGACGACCGTGAGACGCCGGTGAGCTGCCGGAACACCGCCACCGCCGTTCCCGGCCAGCTGCGCTTCGACTGTGCCGGTTTCCCCAACGGCACCAGCGGCGGCCCGATGCTCACCGCCGTCGACCCGGTCACCGGCCTGGGCACGGTGACCGGGGTGATCGGCGGCCTGGACGAGGGCGGCGACGACGAGACGTCGTACAGCAGCTGGTTCGGCCCGGACATCGCCGCCCTGTACCGGCGCGCCACGACGGACGGCGCCTGAGGCGTACGCCTACTTCCCGCGCGGCACCACGGTCTTGAGGACCTTCGGCAGCGGGTACCAGTCGGCGGTCACGATGCTGCCGTGGGCGGCGGCGAGCTGGTTGACGCGGGCCAGCGCCTCGGTCTCGGTGGGCTTGGTGCCGTCGATGACCGGGGTCACCTTGTGCGCGTCGGTCATGATCAGCAGGTAGTGCCGCTTGTCGTACCAGGCGGTGTCGATGCCGTTCTTCAGGTACGTGGCGGCGTCGCCGTCGAAGACCACGAACCAGGGGCGCAGCGCGGTCTCGGTGTAGCGGGTGCGCGGGTCGCCCGCCGCCGCGCCGTGCACCGCGGGGAAGGCGGTGGCCTGGTTCAGCTTGCCCTGGGCGGCGAGGTTCTTCAGGTGGGTGGCGTACTCGCGGTCGGTCCACAGCTTGTCGAGCGGGTTGCCCTCCTCGACCGTGCCGGGTATCAGCTCGAAGAGGAACTTGCCGTTCAGCGCGGAGCGGGTGGGCCAGCCGTTCGCCTGTACGGCCTCGTCGAGGTCGCGGTGGCCGGCGGCCAGATCGCCGGGCCCGTACACCGCGTCGCCGAGCCGGGAGCGGACCAGCGCGTCGAAGGCCGCCGGGCCCCGGCCGCCCTTGTCGTTGAAGCCGTCCTTCATCTCGACCTTGACCGTGACCGGCCGGTGGCCGGGGTTGGCGTCGTGCCACGCCTTCATGTCGGCGAGGCAGCCGCCGAGGTCCTGGTCGCGCTTCTTCGTGCGCAGCTCGCCCGCGGTGGCGGCGTTCACGCAGTTGCTGTTGTTGCCGAACGGGTTGCTGTGCGAGACCCGCCAGGACTTGCCCAGCGCGTTGCTCCACACATCCAGTTCGATCAGGCTCGCGCCGGAGTCCAACGCGTCCGCGAGATACGGGTACTTGGCCTTCTCGTAGGCGTTGTGGACGCCGACGGACGTGGTCGCGCCGTACGATCCGGCGGGCTGCGCCGCGCCGGCCGGGCCCGCCAGCGCCACGACCACCGCCGCCGCGACCGCGGCCGTTCCCGCGCACCGTGTTCTGCTGCTCATGTGCCCCCGCTTTCGTTCCGCTGGCCTCCCGGCTGCCCCTGGTGGCTCCGGAATCACCAGCCCCTCCGGTCGAGGCAGCAGCGTACGGGAGTTGACGGATGGTCCGTCCACCGGGTGGGTACGCGGGCCGGGAATCGCCGTGCCGAGCCAGCAAACCAGGATGTGGGGGATATGTACGGCATCGTGGACACCGTGGATACACCACTCGACGACACGACGCCCGGGGGCCGGTCATGAGCAGCAGCGACCGCGCCCGGGTCAAGGCCCTTCTGGACACCTACGGCCGGACCTACGCCGACGAGGCCGGCATCCGGATCAAGGACACACCGCAGCCGCTGTACCAGCTGCTGGTGCTCTCGTGCCTGCTCAGCGCCCGCATCCAGGCCAACATCGCGGTGGCCGCGAGCCGTGCGCTGTCCAAGGCCGGGATGCGGACCGCGCGGCGCATGAAGGACGCCACCTGGCAGCAACGGGTGGACGCCCTCGGCGAGGGCGGATACCGCCGCTACGACGAACGCACCGCGACCCAACTCGGCTACGGCGCCGAGCTGTTGCTCGACAAGTACGGCGGCGACCTGCGCCGGATGCGGGACGCGGCGGACGGCGACACCGGCCGGCTGCGCTCGCTGCTGCGCGAGGTCCCCGGCCTCGGGCCCGCCGGGACGGACATCTTCCTGCGGGAGGCCCAGGCCGTCTGGACGGACCTCGCGCCGCACCTGGACCCCAAGGCCATGCAGGGCGCCGAACGCGTCGGCCTGCCGTCCTCCCCCGACGCGCTGCTCAAGGCCGCCGGGAAGACGGACCCCGCCGTGCTCGCGGCGGCCCTGGTGCGCGCGGCGCTCGACAAGAAGGGCGCGGAGGAGATCCGCAAGGCCGGGTGAACGGCCGGTGGCCCCGGGACCGTCGTGGGGTCCGGGGCCACCGGCAGATCCGTACGTCCGCGTGCTTACGGCGTTTCCGTGAGCATCCCCCGGGCCGTCGCCGCGATCGCCTGCGCGTCGATCCCGGCCGCCCGCAGCTGCTCCTCCGGCGACGCGGAGCCGGGCATGGTGCGCACCGCGAGCCGGGCCAGGCGCGGCACCGGGTGGCCGTCGGTGAAGGCGTCCAGCACCGCGTCGCCGAGGCCGCCCTCGGGGTGGTGGTCCTCGACGGTGATGATCCGCCCGGTGACCTCGGCGGCCTCCCGCAGCGTGGGCAGGTCCACCGGCTTGAGGGAGTACAGGTCGATGACGCGGGCGGACACGCCCTCGCCGGCCAGGGTGTCGGCGGCGGCCAGCGCCTCGTGGACGGTGATGCCCGCGGCCACGATGGTGACCCGGTCCTCGGGTGTCGCGCGCAGCGTCTTGCTGCCGCCGATCGGGAAGTCCTCCCCCGGCCCGTAGATGACCGGGCTCTCGCCCCGGGACGTGCGCAGATAGCGGATGCCGCGCTCGCCGGCCATGGCGGCGGTCAGCCGGGCCGTCTGGTTGGCGTCGCACGGGTACAGCACGGTGCTGCCGTGCACCGCGCGGAACGCGGCCAGGTCCTCCAGGCCCATCTGCGACGGCCCGTCCTCGCCGATGGCGACGCCCGCGTGCGACCCGACGAGGTTGAGGTCGGCCCGGCTGACGGCGGCCATCCGCACGAAGTCGTAGGCGCGGCTGAGGAAGGCGGCGAAGGTGGTGGCGTACGGCACCCAGCCGCGTACCTGCATGCCGACCGCGGCGGCCACCATCTGCTGCTCGGCGATGTAGCACTCGAAGTACCGGTCGCCGTGCGCGTCGGCGAAGAAGGCGGCGCGGGTGGAGTCGCCGACCTCGCCGTCCAGCGCGACCACGTCGCCGCGGACGGCGCCGAGCGCGGCGAGCGCCTCGCCGAAGGCGTTGCGGGTGGCGACCGCGTCGCCGACCTTGTAGTCCGGCAGCTCGGGCTCGCCGCCACCGGACCGCAGCCGCGACGCCGCGTCCCGCGGCGGGTGGACGTCCACGTGCAGACCGCGGGCGCCGCCCAGCTCCTCGATCGCCTCGGCCGCGTCCTTCAGCGGCTTGCCGTGCTTGCCTTCCAGGTCGGCCACCTCGCGCACGCCCTGGCCCTTGCGCGTCTTCGCGATGATCGCGGTGGGCTTGTCGGTGGTGGCCACCGCCTCGGCGTACGCGCGGTCCACGGCCTCCACGTCGTGGCCGTCCACCTCGACGGTGTGCCAGTCGAAGGCCCGGATACGGCGCGCGTAGGCGTCCAGGTCCCAGCCGTGCCGGGTGGGTCCGCGCTGGCCGAGCCGGTTCACGTCGATGATCGCGGTGAGGTTGGCCAGCTTCTCGTACCCGGCGTGCTCGAACGCCTCCCACATCGAGCCCTCGGCCATCTCGCTGTCGCCGCACAGCACCCATACGCGGTACGGGACGCGGTCCAGGTCGCGGCCGGCCAGCGCGAGGCCGACGCCGATGGGCAGGCCCTGGCCGAGCGAGCCGGTGGCCACGTCCACCCACGGGATGCGCGGGGTGGGGTGCCCCTCCAGCAGGCTGCCGTTCTTGCGGAAGGTCAGCAGCTGCTCGTCGGTGAGCGCCCCGGCCGCCTTGCCCATCGAGTACACCAGGGGCGAGGCGTGCCCCTTGGAGAAGATGAGGTGGTCGTTGCCGGGGTTCTCGGGGTCGGCGAAGTCGTAGCGCAGATGCTCGCTCAGCAGCACCGCGGCCAGGTCGGCCGCGGACATCGAGGAGGTCGGGTGGCCGGAGCCGGCCGCGTCGGCGGCGCGCACGGAGTCGACGCGCAGTTGTTGCCCCAGCTCGCGCAGCCGCTCGTACCGGGCGGTGTCCGCACCCGGGTCGTTCTGCTTGGTCATCAGCTTCCTTCCGCTTTTCGGGGTTCTTCGGGCGTGTCGTGCGCCGTCGTGCGCTCCCCCGCGCGTCCGTCCGCCGGTATCCGGGCCAGTTCGGGCGCCGCCGTGTCCAGCGGCACGGACCAGGAGCGCACCAGGCCGAGCTGGACGCCCTGGCGCGGCAGCGCCGCGTCCAGCAGCCAGTCGGCGGCGACCCGGACGCGGTTGCCGGGCATCGCCATCAGGTGGTAGCCGCGGGTCACCACGTTGGCCACCGGCCCGGACAGCGGGACGTGCAGCGGGTTGGCGGCGGCCTGCACCCCGCCGAGGTCGACCATGAAGCCCAGGTCGTGGTGCTTGTAGGCGCGGGGCTCGCCCTGCCCGTAGGAGGCGGCGACGTTGTGGGCCGCGACCTTGCCCTGGCGCTGTGCGTGCTGGGCGGTCATCGGCGTCGTCTGGCCCGGCCGGGTCAGGTCCGGTACGGCGGCGGCGTCACCGCAGGCGAGCACCTCGGGGTGGCCGGGCACGGCGAGGAACTCGTCCACGCACAGCCGGCCGCGTTCGGTGGGCAGGCCCAGCGACTCCACCAGCGGGTCGGGCCGTACGCCGACGCACCAGATCAGCGAGCGGGTGTCGACCGACGTGCCGTCGTCCAGCAGCACCCCGTCGGAGGTGGCCTCCTTGACGGAGGTCTTGGTACGGATCTCGACGCCCCGCTTGGTGAGCACCCGGTGCGCGGTGCGCGACAGCCGTTCGTCCAGCTCCGGGAGCACCCGGTCGGCGAGGTCCAGCAGGATCCAGCGGGGCTGCGGCTCGCCGCGCAGCCCGGCGTTGTGGCGCGCCAGCGACCGGGTGAAGGTCACGCCGTGCGCGGCGACCTCGGTGCCGGTGTAGCCCGCGCCGACCACGACGAAGGTCATGCGGGCGGCCCGTTCGGCGGGGTCCTCGGCGGCGCCCGCCAGCTCGATCTGGCGGGTCATGTGGTCGCGCAGGTACAGCGCCTCCGGCATGCCGCGGAAGCCGTGCGCGTGCTCGGCGACGCCCGGGATGGGCAGCAGCTTGTTGACGCTGCCGACGGTCAGCACGAGGCGGTCGTAGCCGAGCGAGCCGGTGCGGCCCTCCGGGTCGGTGTACTCGACGCGGCGGCCCGCGAGGTCCACGCCGCCGACCTGGCCGAGGACCAGCCGGACGCCGGGCAGCGTGCCGGTCAGCGACACCGACACCCGGCGCGGCTCCAGGATCCCGGCCGAGACCTCGGGCAGCAGCGGCAGATAGAGGAAGTAGTCGTTGGGGTTGACCAGCACGATCTCAGCGGCGCCGCGGGCCTTCTTGGCGAGCGTGCGGGCGCACTCGTACCCGGCGAAGCCCGCCCCCACGATCACCACACGCGGCCGTCGCCCGTTACGGCTCTCCGCCACCATCTGCGTCTCCTCTCACCTCGGGGTCCTGCCCTGATCGGCCCGGGTGCCCGCATTCCGCGCGGGTATGTACGCCGTCCGGCCCACCCGCGCGGTACCGGTCACCGCCCGGACGGCGGGTACGGGGCCGTTCAGTCGGGCAGCGCGAGCAGCACGCGGCCCGGTGTGCTCGGGTGCTCGACGGCTTCGTGGGCGGCGGCGATGGCGTCGAGCGGGTGGACGGCCGCTATCGGGTAGCGCAGCGCGGACGCGGCGGCCGCCGCCGTGATGTCCGGTACGGCCAGGCGCACCGCCTCGCGGGGGAAGTCGTCGTAGCCCAGCAGCCGTACGGTCGCGTTCTTGAAGGCCAGCGGCCAGAAGGGCAGCGCGGGGGCGGGTGCGCCGGTCGCGTAGGCGGCGATGGTGCCGCCGGGTGCGAGCAGCCGCGCGTCGAGGCCGGCGTCGGCGTCGAAGGCGACCTCGACGATGCGGTCGGCGCCGCGGCCGCCGGTCAGGGCCAGTACGGCGTCGAGGACGTCCGCGCCGTCCTGGGCCCGGTCCGATCCGGTGTCCCACCACAGCGGGCCGGTGTCCTCCCACTCCGAACCGGTATCCGCACGGTCCCGGCCGGTGCCCGCCGGTCCCGCTTCCGTACCCGCCGCTTCCGGGGTGCCCCGGCACGCCGCCCGGTCCACCCCCAGCTCCCGCAACTCGTCGAGCTGGTCCGGGCGTGTGACCGTGCCGACCACCAGGGCACCGGCCCGGCGTGCCAGGACGGCCGCCGCGCGGCCGACGCTGCCGAGCGCGCCCGCCACCACCACCGTCCGTCCGGTCACCGGGCCGTCCGCGAACAGCGCGCGGTGCGCGGTGATGCCGGGGATGCCCAGGCAGGCGCCCTGCTCGGCGGACACGCTGTCGGGCAGGGCGCCGACGCAGCCCTCGGGGACGACGGTGTACTGGGCGGCGGTGCCCTGCGGCCGGTAGCTCTGCGCGTACGAGCACCAGGCGCGGCGGCCCACCCAGGCGGCGGACACCCCGTCACCGACCGCGTCCACCACCCCCGCGCCGTCGCTGTGCGGCACGATCAGGGGGAATCCGGGCGGGGCGGCGGCCGGCCGGATCTGCCGTTTCTTCACGTCCCCCGGATTGATCCCGGAGAACGCCAGCCGGATGCGCAGTTCACCGGGGCCCGGCTCGGGAGTGGGCAGTTCCCCCACCCGGAACACCTTTCGCGCCGGTCCCCTTTTCTCGTACCAAGCGGCACGCATAAGGGGCACGATACGGCGTCCGTCCTCGGCGTGGACAACCCCCGGCGCGCGCAATACGTTCAATGGCACTGGCGCCGCACGACGTTCCCGGGGGTGCGCGGTGAAGACCGAGGTCATCGAGAAGGACGATCAGTACGTACTGAATCACTGCACCAAATACCTCGCCAGGGAGAGCCGGGACGCGCGCCATGATTTCGGGCAGTACCCGCCCGGCGACGACCGCGCGGCGATCTGCGAGGCGTGGCGCTTCCCGGTCGTGGACGCGCACTGGGACGGGGCGTCGGCAGCCGCCTCGTATCCGTACAACGACGTCACCTTCGTCTACGACGGCCGCCGCACCGCGCCTTCCTCGGTGGCCGTACTGGGCACGTTCGGACCGCTGCACTCGCCGGTCCCCTTGCGTCCGCTGGTCTTCGCGGGCGAGCCGACCGGCTTCTGGGCCGTCACCGTGCGGGTGCCCAAGGGGCAGGTGCACACGTACAAGTTCGCGGTGGACGGGGCGTATGTGCTCGACCCGGTCAACCCGCAGCGCGCCGTCCTGGACAACGGCGAGCCGTGGTCCCGCTTCTTCACCGACGCCTGCACCGTGCCGCTGTCGCTCGGCCGTGCCGAGCGCGATCTGCTGGGCCGGCTGGTGCGCCATCTGCTGCCCTTCCGGCTCGACGAGAACCGGCGGTTCATCCGCGGGGTGTACGAGTCGCTGGACCGGGCGGGCCGGGACGAGGAATTCCCGCTGGCCTATCAGCTGAACGACGAGGTGGGCACGGTCAACTACATCGACAAACTGATCGCCCGCCAGGAACAGCACAACGCCGACGATTACCACACCTGCCTCAAAATCATCGGCGAAATCCTGCGGTCCCGCTTCGGCGGGCTCGATCCGGCGACCGCGCCCCCGGAAATGTTCGCGGATCTCTACCGGCAGATGGAAACCGAGAAGGTGGACGGCTGGGACTACTCCCGCTACGGAAGTCCCCGGTACTTCCTGCTGCTTCTGCGCCGGCATGCGATGACCGGCGCGTTCGTCCACCCGAAACACGGCGGGAATTCCGGCGCGGCGGGCTGGATGTACCTGGAGAGCCGGTTCCGGGACGCGCGGGACGCCACGCTCTTCGACTGGCGGCGGGCGCTGGAGTCCCCGCTGGGCCACAACACCGACTACCGCGGCTGAGCGGGGGAGGCCATGGACGGGGAGAGTGCCACGGTCGTCGTCATCGGCAGTGGCGCGGGCGGCGCACCGCTCACCCGCACACTGGTACGGGCGGGCCACCGGGTGGTCGTCCTGGAGAAGGGGCCGCTGCTGCGCACCCAGGCGCAGAGCCCCGGGGGCCTGTCGGACTTCAAGCGGGACGAGTGCTTCGCCACCGGTTCGGAGAAGCGCATCACCGTCCAGGGCGTGGCCAACACCGGCGAGTCGTTCTACTCCAGCCATGTGGAGCCGGACCTGAACGACGAGCCGCACGTCTACCGCGACAGCGACGGCCGGGACCGGGTCACCATCGAGGGCTACACGGCCCAAGTAGTCGGCGGCGGAACGCAGTTGTACGGCGGGGTGTCGCCCCGCTTCACCCCCGAGGACCTGCGGCTGGCCACCCTGAACGCGTCGCGGAGCGACCTGCGCGACGACCCGGGCGGCGAGGTGCGCCGAGAGGCCCGCGACTGGCCGCTGGACTACGCCGCGCTGGAGCCGTACTACACCAGGGCCGAGGAGCTGGTCGGCATCAACGGCACCTGGGAGGGCCAGGCCAAGGTCCCCTCCGCGGACCGCTACCAGCCGCCGCTCGACCCCAACCCGATCAGCGCCTACGCCGCCGCCGGGATGGACGCGCTCGGCATGCGCCGCTACCGCACCCCGCTCGCGGTCATCACCCGCGACCACCCGCCCAGCGGCCGTACGGTGCCCGCCGACGCGGACAGCATCAAGACGGCGTTCGTCAACCGCTACGGCGACCCGCTGGGCCTGAAATCCAACGTCTGGGTGTCGCTGCTGGCGCCGCTGCGCGAGGGGAACGGCAGCGGCGGCCTGGACCTGCGGGCCAACTGCACCGTCACCCACCTGGAGGCGGACGGGCCGCGCGTGACCAAGGTGCACTACCGCGACCCGGGCGGCCGGCCCCGTACGATCACCGCCGGGACCGTCGTCGTGGCCTGCTCGGCGATCGAGTCCGTACGGCTGCTGCAGCTCTCCGGCCTGCTCGACCCGGCCTTCGACAAGCGCGTCAACGCCAACGGCCTCCTGGGCCGCTACTTCCTGACCCACTGCTTCGGCGGCGCCCAGTGCATCGTCCCCGAGCGTGCCGACAAGTCCAGGACGCTGGACTCGGACTGGGCCACCGACCACTGCGCGCGCCCCGAGTGGTTCCGCTCCCAGGGCCTGTGGGCGGGCGGCGTGATCTACAACAACACCTCCGACGGCGCCCTGCCGCTCTCCCTCGCCCGCACCTGGCACGCGATGGACATGGACAGCATGTGGAAGGGCTACCTCTACGACACCGGCATCGTCGGCAACGGCTTCGAGGACTACCTGGAGGACAGCTTCGGGCGGCGCCTGTCCGTGGCGTTCATGGCCAACCAGGTGCCGCAGCGGGAGAACCGCATCGAGCTGCACCCCAGCGTGACCGACAAGTGGGGCCGCCCGGTCGCGTACATCATCAAGACCTGGCACCCGCACGACCGGGCGCTGATGGACACCCTCGCCGAGCAGTGCCGGCAGATCCTGGTGCGCGGCGGCGACGTGCGCGACGTCAGCTCGGGGTCGGTGGGCGGGTCGGTCGTACGGATCGCCAACCACGTACTGGGCGGCGCCCGGTTCGGCACGGACGCCACGGACTCCGTCCTCGACCCCGACTGCCGGGCCTGGAACTTCGACAACCTCTACGTCACCGACGGGGCGTTCATGCCGACCTCGGGCAGCGCCAACCCGACGCTGACCATCGAGGCGAACTCCTTCCGCGTCGGCGACGTGCTGCTCGACAGGGTCGGGAGGACGTGACATGGACAGCCGCTTCGACGACGTCTTCACCCACCCCGAGAACGAGATCTTCCGCGTCGTCTTCTACCCCGACCGCATCTACCACGCCCGCTACCTCAACGCCACCCGATCCTCCCGCTACCGCTACTACGTCGCCGAGGTACGCGGCTCCGCCGACGGCACCGCCATCAAGGGCGACGTCTTCCTCGGCGGCACCAAGCTGTGCCCGATGCTGCGCATCGAGTACTCCGGCATCCGCCTCGTGGAGCAGGCCAGGGAGTTCAACCGGCGCCTGGGGCCCCGTACGAAGGCGTGGCTGAAGGTCACCGGCGAGGACCCGGCGGACTCCGCCGAGGCCATCGTCACCCTGCACTGGGACCCGGTGATCGGCGCCTACGCCGCGGAGATCTGGGAGACGCTGGAGCCGCCGGACGGCACCGCCCACGACCACCGGGTGCTGCCCCTGATGGGCCGTAACGCGCCCATCACCCGTGTACCGCAACTGTCGCCGCTGCTCGGCTCGGTCTCCGAGGTGGCGATGGCGTTCCGCGAGGACGGCGTGCTGTACCCGACGGGCCAGCGGCTGGGCAACCCGCAGTGGGACAACGCCTACCTCCGCTCCCACCAGGAACCCCGCACCCAGGAGCCCAGCGACCCCCGCAACACCGTCGCCGACAGCAACTACCTCCTCGACTTCCAGCGCGGCTTCTTCATCCCCGACGCCGGGCAGCTGGCCCCGGTCAACTACCGCAACGCCATGACCGACGAGGGCAACCCGGACCGCCGGGACGACAACATCGTGCAGATGCGCTGGCTGTTCCAGCGCGAACTGGGCAGCGACCTGGTGTTCTTCCACGAGGTGACGGTGCCGCCCGGCGCGGTGGAGGGAACCCACCGGCACATCGGCTCGGAGGAGCTGTACTACGTCGTCTCCGGCACCGGCACCGCGTACATGAGCGACGGCGACGACCCGACGACCGCCGCCTACCCGCTGGTCGAGCGGCCGGCCTTCGGCATCGGACCGGTCAAGTGCCGGGAGCTGCCGGTCAAACCGGGCAGCGTCCTGTACACCAAGAGCGGCGGCGTGCACGGCATCCGCAACCCCGGTACCGAGCCGCTGAAGTTCGTCGCATTCCTCTACCACACCACCTGAGGCGGTCCCGCGATGCCCAAGATCGTGCACACCGACTCGGTCTTCCGCGTCGACCCGGTCAAGCCCCCGGACTACGCGGAGGCCAACCCGCTGCTGAAGCTGCTGGGCCTGGTCGAGCGCACCCGGTTCGCCGCCGAGCGTGAACAGTACGAACCCGCCTCGCTCCAGCACCTGTTCCCGCTGCGCACCCTCCAGCTGTACGGGCCGACCTCCCCCAACCAGGACCAGCTGGACCCGGAGCAGCAGGACGACAAGAACGACTTCCAGAAGCAGAACGTCCGCGACTTCACCCTGGCCGACACCCGGGCGGTGCGCGGCTGGGCCGAGATCGGCGACTGGCGCGGCCCGTTCCTCCAGCTGTCCTACCGGGGCGGCCCGGACTCGGCGCTGTGGCGCGAGGCGGGCCGGCTCGGCGACGCCATCGGCTGCGTGCTTTCCGTCCAGGGCAGCCGGCCGGTGCCGGTCCGAGTCCCGTACGACGAGGAAACCGACTTCTACACCATCGAACTGTGGGGCCGGGTCGGCGACGGCCTGCGCGACCTGCTGGGCCCCCGTGGCCAGTCGGCCCTGGACTCCGGGCTCCTCCAGCCCCGCCCCGACATCGTCACCGGCCTGGGCCAGGACTTCCTCCGCGACCAGATGACCAACCAGGACCTGCGCCTGGTCGCCCCGCGGCACGCCATGCACCCCGTACTCCCCTGCTCCATCGACCTGCGCTGGACCGCCAGCCCCGACGGCGCCGGCTCCGCCGACCCGCCCTCCGGCTCGGTACGCCTGGGCTTCGAGATGAAGGTCCGCGGCTGGGACAACTACCTCGGCGTCGGCACCAGCCCCAACCCGCACGGCGGCGTCGGCTTCCTCGAATACCGCACGCTCTTCAGCGAGTACGGCCGCTGGGCGGGCAGCGACGACCTGCGGCGGAGCCTGGAGCCGTACAACCTCGACGCGTTCGGCCGCAAGGGCCACGCGAGCGGCGACGTGGAACCCTTCCTCGCCGTCACCTACATGGACCTGCACGTCCTGGACCCGGCCTGCGGCATCGGCCTGCACCGGCACCGCGACAACCAGGAGGTCTTCCTGATGCTGGAGGGCGACGCGCTGATGGTGGTCGGCGACTGGGCCGACTCCGGCAGCCGGGTGCGCTCCTTCGAGGTACGGCGGCTGCCCGCCGGCCATCTCGCCCTCCTCAAGGGCGGCAACCTGCACGGACTGATGAACCCGGCGGACCAGCGCGCGTCCCTGTTCATGTTCGGCGGTTACGACTGATGCCCGCCACTCCCGTGCCCGGTGATCCCTACCGCCTCGGCGCCCACTGGGACGGCTCCGGCACCTCCTTCGCCGTGTACTCCTCGGCGGGCGCGTACGGCGGTTCCGTCGAGCTGTGCCTGCTCGACGAGGGCGGGGAACGACGGGTTCCGATGGCGGTGGACTGCGACATCTGGCACACGTACGTACCGGGCGTACGGCCGGGCCAGGCGTACGGCTACCGCGCGCACGGCCCGTTCGCCCCCGGCCGCGGCCTGCGCTTCGACCCGACCCGGCTGCTGCTCGACCCGTACGCGAAGGTGCTGAAACCGACGGGAACACGCACGCTCCTGCCCCTCGTCGCCGACCCGGCGTACGACTGGGGCGACGACCGGCCGCCGCGCCACCCGTGGTCACGGACCATCCTGTACGAGACGCACGTCAAGGGCCTGACGGCACAGCACCCCGAAGTCCCTCCCGCCCTCCGGGGCACCTACGCGGGCCTGGCCCACCCCGCCGTGACCGCGCACCTGACCCGCCTGGGCGTCACCGCCGTCGAACTGATGCCGGTGCACCAGTTCCTCCCCGAGCCCTTCCTCCTCGACCGCGACCTGACCAACTACTGGGGCTACGCCACCATCGGCTTCTTCGCGCCGCACGCCGCGTACAGCTCGGCGGGCCACGAAGGCGGCCAGATCACCGACTTCAAGCGCATGGTGAAAGCCCTCCACTCCGCCGGGCTCGAAGTCATCCTCGACGTCGTCTACAACCACACCGCCGAGGGCCCGCCGGACGACCCGACCCTGTGCTTCCGCGGCCTGGCCAACGAGATCTACTACCGGCTGGACCCCGCCGACCCGTCCCGCTACCTCGACACCACCGGCACCCGCAACACGCTCAACGCCGGCCGCCCCGAGGTCCTGCGCCTGATCATGGACTCGCTGCGCCACTGGGTCACCGAGATGCACGTGGACGGCTTCCGCTTCGACCTGGCCGCCACCCTGGCCCGCCAGTACGGCTACGTCGACCGCCTCGCCGCCTTCTTCGACCTGCTCTACCAGGACCCGGTCGTGGGCCGCGTCAAACTGATCGCCGAACCCTGGGACGTGGGCGCGCCCGACAGCTACCAGGTGGGCCGCTTCCCGCCCGGCTGGAACGAGTGGAACGACCGCTACCGCGACACCGTGCGCGACTTCTGGCGGGGCCGCCCCGCCGTCGGCGACCTGGCGAGCCGGATCGCCGGCTCGTCCGACCTGTACGCCCCCGAGCGGCGCGGCCCCGACGCCTCCATCAACTTCGCCACCTGCCACGACGGCATGACCCTGACCGACCTGGTCACCTACGCGCGCAAACACAACGAGGCCAACGGCGAGCAGAACCGGGACGGCACGGACGACAACCGCTCGGCGAACTACGGCGTCGAGGGCCCGACAAAGGACCCCGCCATCAACTCCATTCGCGAACGCCAGCGCCGCAACATCCTCGCGACGCTCCTCCTGTCCCAGGGCTGCACAATGCTGTACGGCGGCGACGAACTGGCCCGTACGCAGAACGGCAACAACAACGCCTACTGCCAGGACAACCCGACAAGCTGGTACGACTGGTCGGTCCCCACCCCCCTCACCGACTTCGTACGCCGAGCCGTCGCCCTCCAGCGCGCGCACCCCGTCCTCCAGCGCACCACCTTCCTCACCGGCACCGGCAACCCTCCCGACATCGCCTGGTACGACCGCGACGGCCAACCGATGAGTGCGGCGCGCTGGCAGGACCCGGCCACCCGCTTCCTGGCCTTCCTCCTCGCCGGGGACCGCGCCGCGGAACCGGACACCGACATCCTGGCGCTGCTCAACTCGGGTGCGGACGCGGTGGACTTCCCGGTGCCGGGGCGGGCCGGGGCGGTGTACGAGGTGGTGCTGGACACCACGGCGGCGGACGGCGCGCCGTCGGCCTCCGCCACACTGAAGACGGGCGACGTGTGCACGGTCCCGGCGCGGACGGTGATGGTGGCTGCGGCGGAGGTGCCGGGCGGTTGACGGCCCCCGTACAGTGCGTGGAGTCACCCCTCCACCGCAGGCCAGGAGGCCGAGGATGCCCGCCGTCAGACCGTTCCAGCCCCTGCCCCTCGCGGCGGCCGTGCTCACCGGCACGGTCGCGCTCTACATAGCGCTCGTCGCCTTCGGCAACATCACCGACTTCGGCACCAACCAGGCGTTCGTCCAGCACGTCCTGGCCATGGACACCACCTTCAAGGACCCGGACCTGATGTGGCGTGCCATCGAGTCGCGCACACTCCAGAACATCGCCTACGTCCTGATCATCGCGTGGGAGACGGCCACGGCGCTGGTGCTGATCGCGGGGACGGTGCTGTGGACACGGCAACTGCGCGGGAGCACCGGGCTTACGGGGGCGCGACGCTGGAGCACCATCGGGCTCCTCATGGTGCTGCTGCTTTTCGGGGCCGGGTTCATGGCGATCGGCGGGGAATGGTTCGCGATGTGGCAGTCGAAGACATGGAACGGGCTGGATGCGGCGGCGCGGAATGTGGTGTTGGCGGGAGTTGCGCTGGTGGTGGTGAATCTGCGGGGGGCGGAGGAGCGGTAGTGCCCTGCACGGGGCTCTTGCACCGGATCGCCGTTCACGTCATGCCCGACGCGCCGTACCGATCCACCGGTCATCCACCTCACCACTCCACGCGATACCCGGTAAGCCAGTCATCCGCACCATCTCCCCCACGCCCGACGCTGCGCGGCAGCATCACGTCGCGCACCAGCCGTCGTATCGCACCCGGCGCCGACCGGCGGGTCATGCGTGCGCTGTGTGCCACCACGCGCTCCACGCGGGCGCGGCGCAGTTCCTCGTACGCGGCGAAGGCGCGTCGGGGTTCGTGCTGGTCGCGCAGGCACTTGGCCAGGACGATGCTGTCCTCGATGGCCATCGAGGCACCTTGTGCGGCGTTCGGGGCCGCCGCGTGGGCCGCGTCGCCGATGATCACCATGGTGTCGGAGTACCACCGCGGGGTGACGGCCAGGTCGTAGGCGTGCGAGGCGATGATGTGCTCGCCGGTGGCGCGGACGACGGCGGCGGCCGGGGTGTGGTCGGCGGCGAGGAGCGCGAGGAGCCGCTGTCGCCACTGGTCGGCGGTGACGGCGGCCAGGTCGCGGCGGGAGCGTTCGGGGCCCGGTGCGTTGGCGAACCACCACACCTCGCCGTCCGGCGCCGCCGTGCAGCCGAAGAAGGCCCGCCGGCCGTAGATCATGGTGTAGGTGTCGGGCGCGGACGGCGGTTTGATGTCGCGGGTGTAGCCGCAGACGGTGTTCTGGCCGGTGTAGCGGGGGCGGGGCGCCGCGGGGTCGATCAGCTTGCGGACGACCGAGTGGATGCCGTCCGCGCCGATCATGAGGTCGCCCTCGGCGCGGCTGCCGTCGGAGAAGGAGGCCACCACGCGGCGGTCGCTGACGGTCTCGGCGGCGACGAGCCGTTTCCCGTGCCGTACGGGAATGCCGCGCCGTCGCGCCTCCTCGTGCAGCACGCGGTAGAGGGTGGCGCGGGTGAGCGTACGCGGCCCCATCGCGGTCTCGTCCACCGTGCCTGCGAGGGGCCGCTCGCCGAGCCGCTTGCCCGTGCCGCTCAGGAACTCCACTCGCTCGGCGGGGAAGGAGTTGGCCAGGACGGGCCCGTGCGCACCGATGGCGCGCAGCGCTTCCAGCCCGTTGGCGAACACGACGAGAAACGCGCCCACATCGTCGGCCCCGCTCTCGTACGCCTCGAAAACCTCCGCCTCGATCCCTGCCTTCTGCAGAGCCATCGCGGTCACCGCTCCCGCGATCCCACCGCCGATGATCAGAGCTTTGGTCATGGCGCTCCCCAGGTGAATCGCCGCCCGGCGGCACGCGGAACCGCGCCGCCACCGTCCACGATGCCGCCGGTGCGGTGCGCAGAGCCAGACCCCGGGCGCGGGCCGGTACCGGCCGCTCCACGTCCGACGCGGGTTCGTGCGGCCTCGTGATATCCGCGGTCCTGCCCTTCACTATGCTGCCGGGATGACCGCGCACTTGCCCCCGTCGCTGACCCCGGAAGACGCCAGGAAGCTTCAGCACTCGCTCCGGGCCGAGATCGGGCCGGGCCTCAGCGAGCGGGAACTCGACGCGGTCGAGGCACGGTTCGGCTTCACTTTCTCGGCGGACCACCGGGTTTTCCTCGCCGCCGGGCTCCCGCACGGGTCACGGCGCTGGCCGGACTGGCGCAACGGCGATCCCGAGGAGCTGGCCTGGCGGCTCTCCCAGCCGGTCGAGGGTGTGCTCTTCGACGTCGAGCACAACGGCTTCTGGCATCCCGCCTGGAGTCCGAGGCCCGCGAAGATGTCCGACGCACTGCACATCGCGCGGTCCGAGTTGCGGTCCGTACCGCAACTGATTCCCGTCTACAGCCACCGCTACCTGCCCGGCACAGCGGGCGAATACGGCCACCCCGTACTGTCCGTCCACCAGACCGACATCATCATCTACGGGAACGACCTCGCCGACTACATACGGCATGAGTTCACCGGCCGGGGAAGCAGCCTCCCGGCCCACGCGACTGTCGATTTCTGGTCGTACTTCATCCACGGCGGCCCCGGCATCGATGTCGCCCTGCCCACCCCGCACACCCTCTGCGCCGTCAGTGCCCAGGAGGCCGTCGAGAACCTGCGGATGCTGGCGCTGGAACGCCTGATCGGCCGACGCCACTACCCGCACCAACTGATCGAGGCGGGGATCACGGCGTTGGGCCTCGACGTCGAGACGGAGTCGCTTCCGCTGCTCGCCGGTCTGCCACGCGCCGAGCACGAGAACGCCGGTGCGCTCTTCGACCAGGTACTGGACGAAATCGGTCTGCCCGAGGACCTCACCAGGGACGACACCGGCATCCCCTACGAGGCGGCCCGCTGGGAGCTCGTGCGCTGGTGGCTCCGGCTGATCGTGAGCGGAAGTCTGGCCCCTGGGGCCGGCGGTGACGTGATCACGTACGAGGGCTGGGGCACACTGGCCCGGCCCGCGTCGCTCCGGCCGCTTGTCGACAAGGTCGAGGCGTACGACGGCTGGGACGCGCCCAAGGACGGGACACGCGAGCAAGCGATCGTCGCGGAGGCCGAGCGGCTGCTCGCCGGTCCCTGGCCTCCGCTGGACTGATTCTCCCGGACCGTGGCCGGGCCGGCAGGTGACGGCGGGCCGGCCCCGTGGCCCGGCCCGCCGCACGGCCCTTCAGGGCCGCCCCGCCTCACCCCGTCACATAGACATCCTCCACATACCGGCCGGCCGCCGTGAGCTCGCGCAGCCAGACCTCGGCCTCCTCCTCCGTAGCACCTGTACGGGCCGCGTACAGGTCGCGGAAGGCGGTGCGTACGCCCGGGGCCATCCGGTTGCCGTCGCCGCAGACGTAGACCCGGGCTCCGGCGTCCAGGAGTGCCCACACTTCCTCCGCCTCGGCGGCGATGCGGTGCTGGACGTAGCGGCAGCCGTCCACCGGGCGGGCGCTGAACGCGGGGCGCAGGGACACGGCCCCGGCTGCCTCGGCGGCCTGTAGTTCTTCGGCGTGGAGGTAGTCGGCTTCGGGGGCGTCGCAGCCGAAGTAGAGGAGGGCAGGGGCGAGTTGGGTGGCGGCGGCCAGGCGGTCGGCGACCGCGCCTCGGAAGGGCGCCAGGCCGGTGCCGGCCGCTACCAGGATGACCGGTGCCGGGTCGGCCGGGTCGAGGCGGAACGCCTCGCGGCAGGGCTGGACCCGGGCCAGGACCGTGTCGCCGGGCCGCAGTGTGTGCAGGTGGCCGGAGCCGGTGCCGCCGGGGAGCAGCGAGACCATCAGGTCGGCGTGGCGGGGGTCGGCGGCGGGCGAGGAGGAGAGGGAGTAGTGGCGGATGCGCAGGGCCGGGAACAGGTCGAGGATCACCGGCCAGGGCAGCGCGCCGCGCAGGGCCGGGTATTCCTCGATGAGGTCCAGGATGGTGCGCGGGTCGCCGTCGGGGATGGCCTGGAGGGCGGCACGCTCGGGCGGGCAGGGGTTGTGGTCGGCGAGCACCGCCCGTTGCGCGGCAGTCGGGCGGGCGTTCAGCTCAAGGTGGCGGGTGAGGAGCTGACGTACCGTCAGCGGGCGGTCCACGGGGAGCGTGTCCCGGCCGCCGCGACCCGCGCCCGCGCGGATGTCGAGGACCGTTTCCAGTGATACGCCCAGCACCTGCGCGGCGCGTTCGACCGCCGCTGCGCCGTTGGCGGGGAGCACGGCGACGTGGTCGGCGGTGCGGTACGTGACGCCTTCGGGGAGGGCGAGGCGCAGGAAGCGCTTGACGCGCGGGTAGCCGGTCGCGGTGAGGTCGTGCGCCTCGGTGACGGTCATCGGCTGGAGGCCGTGGCGGGCGGCGAGTGCATCCAGGGGGCCGCCGGTGACCTCGCGGACGCTGTAGGACGCGTCCGTGGCGTCGGCCGGTGTGCTCGCGCCGATGGTCGCGGGGTCGCCGTAGCGTACGAGCAGTTCGGTGCGCAGGGTGGCCGTGAACGCCTTGACGGCGCCGTTCAGGTCGCCGGATGCGTCGGCCTCGCCGCGCGGGAGGAGCCGCTCGGCGCCGAGGGCGGCCAGCCGCTCGTCGAGGAGCGTGGGCACGCGCTGGTAGGTGGCGGCCCAGTTGCGGTCGCCGACGCCGAGGACGGCGTAGGGGACGCCTTCGGCCCGGGCTTCCTCACCGGAAAGCCACTCGACGAAGCGCGCGGCGTCATCGGTCGGCTGCCCGTTGTAGGACGCGGTGACGATCACGACCGGGCGGTCCGTGGGGAGCGCGCCGGTCGCGGCGTCCAGCGGGGCCACCTCGGTGGTGAAGCCGAGGCCGGCGGCCTCGTCGGCGATGCGCTCGGCAAAGTCGCGGCAGGTGCCGTAGTTGGTGCCGTGAAGGAGGAGCAGGGCGGTGTCCTGATGGACCCGCGTCGGCAGGCCGTCGTCCGTGGCGGACTCGGCGCCGTCCGGCTCCGCGGCTCCGCCGGGCAGTACGGCGAGGGCGGCGCGCAGGCCCGCGCGGTCGGCGGGGGTGCGCCGGGCGAGGGTGAGGGTGAAGCCGTCCGGCTTGAGGGTCAGGGTTTCCTTGATGCTCAGGCGGTAGTCGCTGTGGTCGATGAGGCGGTAGCGGTGCACCAGCATGGCGAGCAGCATTGTCGCCTCGTGCAGCGCGAACTGGCGCCCGATACAGGCCCGTTCACCCGTACCGAACGGCTTGTACGCGTGCGGGGAGCGGGCCGCCTCGGCCTCCGGCGCGAACCGCGTGGGGTCGAACAGCTCCGGGTTGTCGCCCCAGGCCGGGTCGCGGTGCAGCATCGGGGTCAGGACGGTGACCAGCTGGCCCGCCTTCAGCGGGATGCGGCCGCCGAGCAGGGTGTCCGTACGGGCCTGGCGGGTGAAGGCGGCGGCGGTGGGCCACAGGCGCAGCGCCTCGTTGAGGACCTGGCGGGTGTAGGGCAGCCGGCCGATGTCCTCGAAGGACGGGTCGGGGTCGGTCTCGTCGCCCCACAGCTCGTCGGCCTCGCGCTGCGCCAGGCGCAGCGCGGCCGGGTCCTTGAGCAGGTGGTACAGGGCGAAGGACAGCGCGCCGGAAGTCGTCTCGTGGCCGGCGATGAGGAAGGTGATGACCTGGTTGCGGATGTTGGCGAGGTCGAGCGTGGTGCCGTCGGCGGGGTGGGTGGCGCCGAGCATCAGGCCGAGGAGGTCGTCGCCCGCCTCCGCGTCCGGGGTGCCGTCCGCGCCCGTACGGGAAGCGATGACCTCGTCCACGACCGAGGCGAGGTAGTCCGCGTCGGCCCGGAAGGCGGCGTCCTGCTCGGTGTAGTCGCCGTCCGGCTCCCGGCCGAGGCGTTTCATGCTCCACTCCAGGCATCGCACCATCGCCTCGACGAAGGGGTGCATGGTCGCGCGGGAGAAGGACTCGAAGTCGAAGCCGAAGCCCGCCAGGCCGATGGTGTCGAGCGTCATCCGGGTCATGTCGTCGGGGACGTCGACGGGTGTGCCGTCGGCCGCGCGCCGGTCCCAGCTGCCGATCACCCGGCGGGCGACCTTCAGCATCGCCGGGTGGTAGGTGCGCATCGAGCCGAGGGCGAAGGCCGGCATGAGGATGTCGTGCGCCTTGGCCCAGTTCGGTTCGTCGTTGTACGCGGTGAACAGGCCGTCGCCGGCGAACTCGCGGACGTTCTCCAGGGCGACCGAGACGCCCTTGGCGAAGCGGTTCTCGTCGGCCAGTTCGGTGACCAGTTCCAGGGAGGACACCAGCAGTGCCTCATGGCCGTGCAGCCGCCGCCGGTACACCGGGCCGTGTTCGCGGGCCAGGCCCATGGCCTGCTGGAGGGGGGTGCTGCTGAGGCCGGTGGCCGACAGGTCGACGACCGGCACCTCCTCGGACGGGCGCACCGCGCCGTCGGCTGCTTCGAACGGGATCGTCTCGGTCATGATTCAAGCGTGACCCGCCCCGGGTACCCTGCGACGCCGGGTAACTGCATGATTGTGCAGTGGTTTTTCGCTGTCCGCTCTTGCGGCCGGACCGGAGAAGGAGCAATGGACGACGCGACGGCGGACGGCTCGGCGGGCCCGTGGCGCAACTACTTCCTGATCCTGCTGTACCGCATCCCCGTGCCGATCGCGGTGTGCACGGCGTACGGCGAGGTGCTGATCGCCAATCCGGCGATGGCCGCCGAGTGGGGCGCGGCCCCGGGGCAGCTGCGCGGCCGCAATCTGCTGGACCTGTTCCGGCCTCGCTCCCAGGCGCAGATAGACCGCGTGATCGACGCGGTGCGCCTGGGCCGCAGGTCCCGTTACCCGGTCGAGGTGCGCTGGCGGTCAGGTACGGACGGCGCCGAGCGGGAGGGCGAGCTGACGGTCGATCCGGTCGGTGACCCGTCGGGGCCCCCGCCCGCCCTGCTGGCCCTGCTCAGCGTGCACGACGACACGCCGCCCGCGGCGGCCCCGGCACGTGATGCGGCCAGCCCCGTCGAGACCCGCATCCTCGCGCTGGCCGCCTCCGGCGCCACCACCGCCGCCATCGGCAGCCACCTCGGCCTCACCGTCGACGGCGTCAACTACCACCTCACCCGCCTGGCCCGCCGCTGGCGCGTCCAGGGCCGTACCGCCCTGGTGGCCAAGGCGTATGTGCTGGGCGTGCTGGCGGCGGGGGTGTGGCCGCCGGAGCCGGCGGCGAACGTCGAGTGAGCGCCCACCCGCAGTGGGTCGGCGACTGATTCTCGTCCAGAGCGCAGTCAGGCACCGGTGCCGACATCTATAGTCGACGCTCAACAGCTGACTGCCACGGAGCAGGGCAGGCGGAGGTTCTCGGGGGGGGACAAGTGGATCCGCACATCATTGAATTGGCAGGTACTGCAGGAACAGCCATCGTGTCCGCCATGGCGACTGACGGCTGGCAACAAGC
Source organism: Streptomyces sp. NRRL F-5755 (assembly GCF_001279365.1). NCBI lineage: Bacteria > Bacillati > Actinomycetota > Actinomycetes > Kitasatosporales > Streptomycetaceae > Streptomyces > Streptomyces sp. NRRL F-5755. Next base: position 26,810 of record NZ_LGCW01000273.1, read on the forward strand.
ACGAGAGCGCGTTGCGGCACTCTGGCGCCGGTTCCGCCCTGACGACGTCGAAGCGTGCATGCAGGACCTCGACGCGGCTTACGCCGCCTCACGCGGGGGAGCCGCAGGGACGCCGCAGAACGACTCATCTGCACATGCCACATGGCAAGGGCGCCTATTGACCCTCCTGCTTTCAGATCATGCCGCCGCCGAAGAAGTCCGTCAATTGACGCACATGCTTCATGCGATGAACCCCGCGCCACCTCCCCATGTCGTCCAACACGCCGAGGTTCATGATCACGGCCGTGTTTACCAGGCAGGCCGCGACCAATACATTCCGGAACGATGAGCCGTCCCTCATGGGAGGATGAGGAACGCGACTGGCGGATGTACGGCAGTGCTTCGGACGACGGGGCTGTCTACCAAGCGGGGCGCGACCAGCACATCACCGAGACCCACTACCACTTTGGTCCGGGTACGGGCCGGGAACCGGACTCTGACGACGAGGAAGATGCGCCCTATGCATCTCCGGATTACACCACTGAAGATTATTGCATTGAAGGTGGCTTCCTGTACGGCCTCGGCACTGCCTTGCTCTTCTTGCTGATTCCCGTACCGCTGCTCATCGTGGGGACGAGCATCCAGGTGATATACACGAGCCGCCCCAGCCCCTCCATGTGGTGGAGCCTGCTGTATACCCTCGTGTCCTTCGTCGTGGCAGCGGGCATCGGCTATCGGGTGTTGACTTCGGCTTTGCAGCGCACCAGCTGGTCGTATACCGGGGACCGTTTCGCCGCCGGCGTCTCCGTTCTGGGCTCCCTGGCCCTATTCGTCTACTCGCTGATTCGAGACCCCGCCCAAGCGGGGGCGATCGGTGAATGGGCGCACTTGCTGGCCGAGACGCTCGGACCGGCCTGAGCCGCCCGTGCCCCGCCCCACCACAGTGCGCTCACCCGATCTCCGCGAAGATCCACAATCCCGCCCGAAACACCCCCTGTCCGCCCGTCCAGGAGACGAGTAGCGTCATGCGCTCTTCTCCCGTACGGAGGGTGTCCTGCCATGGCCGACACCGTGAGTCACACGCAGTACGAGACGTACGAGGGCGGCAGTCCGGAGGCCGAGCGGGTGGTCTTCGACGAGCTGGCGCGGCAGTTGATGGCGGTACAGCTGAAGAACCGGGGGCGCGGGGCGCACGGGGTCGAGCGGGCCTTTCACGCGAAGGCGGCGCTGGGCGTGGAGAACGCCCGGCTGCGGTTCGACGAGTCGCTGCCCGCGGGGCTGGCCTCGGGGTGGGTGCAGCCGGGCGCGCAGTACCCGGCGGTGGTGCGGCTGTCGAACGCGAGCGGTACGGCGCAGCCGGACATCGCGCCCGATCTGCGGGGCATCGCCGTACGGGTGGAGGTGTCGGCGGAGGAGACCCACGATCTGCTCGCCACCAACTTCCCGGTGTCGCACGCGCGCGACGCGCGGGAGTTCGTGGCGTTCGCCAAGGCGATGGCGGGGGCCCGTAACCCGGTGCAGAAGGCGTTCGGGCTGCTGGTGAAGCTGCCGCTGGCGGTGGGCTGGAGTACGGCGACGCGGATGCGCCGCAATGTGCAGGCCGCCACCCGGCATGTGGTCGGTTCGCTGGCGCGGGAGACGTACTGGAGCCGGGGCGCGATCATGTGGGGCGACGCCGGTCCGGTCCGCTACCAGCTGCGGCCCGCGCCGGGCGGTGCCCCCGCGCCGCGCCCGGACCGGCACGACCCCGACCTGCTGCGCCACGAGCTGGCGGGGCGGCTGGCGCTGGCCGACGTCGAGTTCGAGCTGTGTGTGCAGCGGTTCGTGAACGAGAAGCACACGCCCGTCGAGGACGGCGCGGCGTCGTGGCGGGAGGCGGACGCGCCGGTGGTCCCGGTGGGGCGGCTGGTCATTCCGCGGCAGGACGTGACGACCGCCGAGGCCCGTGCGGCGGCCCGCCGGGTGGAGGCGTCGGCGTTCAACCCGTGGCACACGACGGACGAGTTCCGCCCGCTGGGCAATCTCAACCGGGCGCGCAAGGCCGCCTACCGGGCGAGCGCCGGGCACCGGCTCGGCACCCGCTTCCGTACGGAGGAGCCACTGCGCAACACCGTGCTGGGCGTGCCAGTGCGGGCGGCCTTCCGGGCGGTCAACCGGTATGTGCCGTGGCACCGGCTGCCGCTGAACCTGAGCCTTTTGAACCTGGTCGCGCTGCGGCAGGCGCTGCGCCGGTTCAACCTCATCGACACGGAGGTCCCCGAGGCGCCGCCGCGGGCCGTGCCGGTGCCGGAGACGGTGGACGAGGGCGCGCGGACGGCCCGTACGTACGACGGCTCCTCCACCGACCTGTCCGAACCGCGGATGGGCGCGATCGGCTCGACCTTCGGCCGCAACCTCGCGCCGGTGCACCGGCCCGACCTGTACGACGTGCCGAACCCGGTCACCGTCGCCCGCGAGCTGCTGCACCGTACGGCGTTCCGGCCGGCGTCCTCGCTGAACATCCTGGCGGCGGCGTGGATCCAGTTCCAGGTGCACGACTGGGTCAACCACCGGCGGTACAAGACGGGCGAGCGGGCGGTGGAGATCCCGATGCCGCCCGGCAGCGCCTGGACCAACACGCCCGGCGGCCCACCGGAGGACGTGATGCGGTTCGCCGAGAACATCGGCGTACAGCGACCCGGTGAGCCGCCGCTGCTCTTCACCAACACCACCTCGCCGTGGTGGGACGGCTCGGAAGTGTACGGCGGCGATGAGGCCACCGCGCGGTCGCTGCGCGAGCCGGACGGCCCGAAGCTGCGCCTGGAGGACGGGCACCTGCCGGTCGGCGCCAACGGCATCCCGCTCACCGGCTTCAACGAGAACTGGTGGCTGGGCCTGAGCGTGATGCACACGCTCTTCGCCCGGGAGCACAACGCGCTGTGCGACGCGCTGCACGCCGAGTATCCGACGATGAGCCAGGACCGGGTGTACCACACCGCCCGGCTGATCGTCTCGGCGCTGATCGCGAAGATCCACACCGTGGAGTGGACCCCGGCGATCCTGGCCACCGAGGCCATCGACATCGGCCTGAAGACGAACTGGCAGGGCCCGCCCGACAACTGGCTGAGCAAGCTGGGGCTGTGGCTCGTCGAGGCGCACGCGCTGCGCGGCATCCCGCAGACGCTGCCGGACCACCACAAGGTGCCGTACTCCCTCACCGAGGACTTCGTCACCGTCTACCGGATGCACCCGCTGATCCCCGACGACTACGAGCTGCGCGAGCACCGCTTCGGGCAGCGCGTGGAGACCGTCGGCTTCGACGACATCCAGGGCGTCGCGGCCGAGGGCGTGGCCCGCAAGACCGGCCTGACCGACACCCTGTACTCGCTGGGCATCGCCCACCCGGGCGCGATCACGCTGCACAACTACCCGAAGGCGCTGACCCGCTTCGAGCGGGACGGGGAGATCATCGACCTGTCGGTGGTCGACCTCGCCCGGACCCGGCGGCGCGGCGTGCCGCGCTACAACGACTTCCGCGCCGGGCTGCACAAGCAGCGGGTACGCCGCTTCGAGGACATCAGCTCCGATCCGGAGACGGTGGCGCGGCTGCGGGAGGTCTACCGCGATGTCGACGAGGTGGACACGATGGTGGGGCTGTTCGCGGAGAACCCGCCGGAGGGCTTCGGCTTCAGCGACACCGCCTTCCGGATCTTCATCCTGATGGCGACCCGCCGTATCCAGTCGGACCGGTTCCTGACCGTCGACTTCCGGCCGGAGCTGTACACCCCGCTCGGCATGGACTGGATCGCCCGCGGCGGGATGAACTCGGTCATTCTGCGGCACTGCCCCGAGCTGGCGGCGATGCTGCCGCGCGACGCGAGCGCCTTCGCGCCCTGGCGGCCGGTGCTGCCGGAGCGCGGCAACGGCGCGGGCTCCTGATCCGGGCGGCGCGCGCCCCGGCCGGAGTGGCCGGGGCGCGCGGGCCCGGCGGAGAAGCGGAGGGCAGTGCCCGATAACCTCCTGGTGTGGAGGAGAACACGCCCGCGCAGTTCGAGCGCGGTACGGACGGTCCCAAGGTCATCGTCGTCGGCGTCGACGGGTCGGACTCGTCGTGGCGCGCCGCCGCCTACGCGGCGGGGCTGGCCCGCCGGCAGGGCTCCAAGCTGGCCCTGGTGTACGTACAGCCGGTGCTGCCGGCCGGGGCGGCCATGGGCGCGCCGGTCGTGGACGCCACCAACGAGGTCGCCGAGGAGCTGATGGCGGAGATCCGCGCGGCGACGGAGCGGGTGCAGGGGACGTACGACCTGCGCTGGGAGTTCCACACGCTGCGCGGCGACCCGTATTCGGGCATGGTGCAGATGGCCGACGAGCTGACGGCGGACGCCGTGGTGGTGGGGGCCTCGGAGTCGGCCGGGCACCGGATCATGGGGTCGGTGGCGGTACGGCTGGTCAAGGCCGGGCGGTGGCCGGTGACGGTCGTTCCGTAGCCGGGGCCGGGGAGCACGCCGGCCCCGGGGAGCGGATTCCGGCCACCGCACCGGCCGAAATGCAAGCGTCAACCACATTGGTCTGGACCACGCGGGTGGGGGCGGTTAGGGTCCCTTCCGTACGGCGCACCCGGCCGTACGGTTCCCGCTTCGCGCCCCCGCCAGCTCTGCACCTGGGACCGGTCCATGATCGAAATCGTGGTCGTACTCCGGGTCGAGGACGCCGTCCTCGACTTCCTCTCCGTCCTGACCGACCCCGACCCCGGCGGCGGTCCGGCCGCCGTGGTCCTCGCCGACCGCGGCGACATCCTCGCGCTGCCCGCCGGCCTGCCGCCCGCCGAACGCCTCGCGCTGCTCGCACCGTACGTACGGTCCGCCGAGGACGACGCCGCCTCGCCCGGCCCCGACGCCCTCGCCGATCTCGTACGCCGCGCCGCCGGCGGCCACTCGGCCCGTGTGTGGACCCACTCGCCCGCCGACAACCGGCGCAGCCGGGGCCGCGTCGGCCGGGACACCGCCATCGCCTGCGCGGGACTGGCGGACGCCGCCGGTCCGTCCGGCAGCACGACGGTGCTGACCGTGCGGCACGCCGTCGGCTACTCCCCCTTCCTCCAGTTCGTCAGCGACCTCGACCGCCCGCTCGGCCGCGCACAGATCGCCGCGAAACTCGACTTCGTCAACACCGCGGCCGCCGCGCTGCTCGACACGCCGTCGCCCCAGTTCATGGTGCAGACGCCCCGCATCCCGGCCGCCGAACGGTTCTTCGCCGCCGACCCCGGCGAGCGCGAACGGCTCTTCGCGCTGCTGGCGAGCCTCGACGACGAGGCCGCCGCCGTGGTGGACCCGTGGGAGTTCGCCACATCGCCGTACGAGGCCCGGCGGCTGGACGCGACCGCCGCGTGGGTACGGCGGCACTGCGCGCCCGGCGGGGCGCCGCTGGTGGAAGTCGGCGCCTGTGAGGGCGCGTTGACGGCCCGGCTCGCGGCGGACGGCTTCTCCGTGTACGCCACCGAGCCCAACCCGCACTTCCGGTCGCGGCTCGCCGCCGGGCAGGACGGCACCGCGGCCGTCCGGGTCGGCGCCGAGGACCTGGCCGAGCTGGCCAAGAGCGGCCCGGCCGGGGCCGCGTACCTGCTGATCGAGATGCTCTACTACGGCCAGGACCCGGCCCTCCTCGACGATCTGCCCACCGACCTGCTGTTCCTCGCCCTGGAGCCGGAGGCGCTGGAGACCCGGCTGCGGCCGTGGCTCGCCGCCTCCGCGGTGTGGCGGGCGGTCGAGGAGACCCGGCTCGTCGCGCCCCGGGTGGAGCCGGTCTGCGGCGGCCGGGCGTACCTGAGCAAGCGCGGCAGCGTCGGGCTCGTGCTGCGCCGCACCGACGGCTGAGCTGCACCGGGCCGCATCCGCCCGCCGTCCCGTTCCGCACCGGCTGCCGCCGTTCCCCCGTACCGGAAGGCCCCCCATGCGCGCCGACACAGCCCTGGTCAACGCCTGCCTGCTCCCCGCCTACGCGGGCCGTTCGCCCGCCGACTGGATCCTGCGCGCGGCGGACGAGGGACTGGCGGGCGTCGGCCTGTTCGGCACCAACTTCCCCGCGGGCGCCGGGCCGTTGCGCGAGGAGGTCACCGGGCCGCTCCGCGCGGTCCGCCCGGACCTGCTGATCGCGCTGGACGAGGAGGGCGGTGACGTGACCCGGCTCGACTACCGCCGGGGCAGCGTCCACCCGGGCAACCACGCCCTCGGCGCCGTGGACGACGTGGCGCTCACCCGGCAGGTGGGCGCGGCGATCGCCCGCGACCTGCGGGCCGAGGGCGTCAACCTCTGCCTGGCGCCCTGCGCGGACGTCAACTCCCGCCCGGACAACCCCATCATCGGCGTCCGCTCCTTCGGCGACCGGCCGGACCTGGTGGCGCGGCACACCGCCGCGTGCGTAGCGGGAATCCAGGAGCTGGGGGTGGCCGCCACCGTCAAGCACTTCCCCGGCCACGGTGACACCCGTACCGACTCGCACTCCGAACTGCCGGACATCGACCGGGACGCCGCGTCCCTGGAGGCGGTGGACCTGCCGCCGTTCCGCGCCGGGATCGCGGCCGGCGTCAAGGCGGTGATGACCGGTCACATCCGGCTTCCGCACCTGGACGGCCTGCCCGCGACGCTGAGCCGGCGGATCGTCACCGGCCTGCTGCGCGAACGGCTCGGCTACCGGGGCGTGGTGATGACCGATGCGCTGGAGATGGCGCCGATCGTGCGGCGCTGGGGGTACGGAGGTGCCGCGGTCGCGGCGCTGGCCGCGGGCGCCGACCTGGTGGTGCTCGGGGCGACCGACGGCGAGAAGCTGCTGCCCGAGGTGCACGACGCCGTCCAGGAAGCGCTGGACCGGGGCACGCTGACCCTGGAGCGGGTGGCGGAGGCCGCCTGCCGGGTCGCGTCGCTGCGGGCCTGGGCCGACCCGGCCCGGCGCACCGGGGCGTCCTGCGAGCCGCGGCTGCCCGGCGGCGATCCCGTCGGCCTGGTCGCCGCCCGCCGCGCCCTGCTCGTGTCCGGTGTCCCCCGGGCGGCCGGCGGGCGCCGCCTGCACACCGTACGGCTGGCGACCGTGGCCAACCTGGCGGTGGGCGAGGCGCCGTGGGGGCTGGACGCCCCGCTCCGGGACCTCGGGGCGCTGGCCTCCGCCACCGACGTGGCGCCGGGCACCGAGCCGTCCGCGATCGGCCTGCCACCGGACGACGGCGCGCTCGCGGTGGTCGTCCGGGACGCGGAGCGCGACCCCTGGCAGCGCGGCGTCCTGCGGGCGCTGCGGGACCGGCGCCCGGGCCTGATCACCGTGGACATGGGGCCGGCCCCGGCCCGGCCGCTGCCCGACGACGCCCCGGCGACGCTGTTCACCCGGGGCGCCGGGCTGGCCAACGCCACCGCGGCGGCGGAGTACCTGTCGGGCCGCACCTGGCGCGGCCCGCTGCGCATATGACCGGCCGCCCGCCTCCCAGCCGGGGCAGGGACCGCGTGGCCGAGTGCGGACAAGGAGCGAGCAGCATGTACGACCACTGCGTGGGCCTCGGCTACCACTGCGAGTCCACGTACCAGATCCGCCGCATCACCGGCGTCACCCGCGCCCACTTCTTCGACTGGCTGGACCTCGACTTCGAGTCGGTGGTCGAGGCCGTCGCGGGCGGCTTCCGCCATGTGCTGCGCCCCGGCCTGGTCGAGCCGTTCGACGAGGGCCGGTGTGCCCTGGACCGTGGCAGCGACATCCGCTTCTACCACGAGTTCCACCCCGCTGCCGGCGCCGGCACCCCCGTCACCCAGCGGGACATCGACGAGCAACTGCCGCGCGTACGAGCCAAGTTCACCGCCCTGGCCGGGCGCTGGCGGGAGCTGGCCGGCTCCGGCGCGCGGGTGCTCTACGTCCACCACGACGCCTGGGACGAGCTGACCGCCGCCGACCTGCGCCGGCTCCGCGCGGTGATTGCGGCCGAGCACCCCGGCCACCGGTTCGCGCTGCACTGGCTGCGCCGCACCGCACCGCCGGACGCCGACCGGCTCGGCCCCGGCATCACCTGGGGCACCGTCGCCGCGGCGCCCGGCCGCTGGCAGGGCGACAACGCCGCATGGGACGCGGCCCTCGCCCCCGTACTCACCACCGCACCGCCCCCGCCAAGAACCCCGCACTAAGGAACCCGCATGACGCCTCCCCCGCCGCGCACCGTCATCGTCTCCCCGCACTTCGACGACGCCGCCCTCTCCCTGGCCGGCCTGATACCCCGGCTCCCCGCCCCGGTCACCGTGCTGACCGTCTTCGGCGGCCCGCCCGCCGCCCACCACGCCGTCTCCTGGTGGGACAGCACCTGCGGCTTCTCCACCGGCGCCGAGGCGCACCGCGCCCGGCTCGCCGAGGACGCGCGGGCCGCCGGCCTGCTCGGCGTGGCGCAGGCCGTCCTGGACCACCCCGACGGCCCGTACGGCGATGACGACGAACTGACCGGCCTGGACGCCTACTTGAACGCCCTGCCGACGCCGTTCCCGCTCGTCCTCCTGCCCATCGGCACCAACCAGCGCGACCACCGGCGGGTGCGCGACCGCGCCCTGCGCGTCCTGGACGGGCTGGGCGCGCCGCTGCCGCTGCTGTACGCCGACCTGCCCTACACCGGCCATCTGCCCGAGTGGGGCACCCCGGACACCGACCGCGCCCTCGGCGCCGACGCGACCTACGGGCTCTCCTACCAGGACCTGCTGACCCGTTACGACCTCGATGTCGCGCACGACCTGGTGCTGGACGACGACGCGTGGGCCCGCAAGCGGGAGGTGGTGCTCTGCTACGGCTCGCAGCTCGCGCCGCTGGCCGCCGACCACGGGAGCGTACTGGCCCGGCGCGGGCCGCTGCGCGCCGAGCGCGTGTGGTCGCCGGTGCGCCGTCCGGAGTCCGCCGGGGCGGTCGCATGACCGCGCCGCCGCCCGTCCTGGAGGCGCACGACCTGGTCAAGGAGTACCGCAGGGGCCGGGCCGTGGACGGCGTACGGATGGTGGTGCGCGAGGGCGAGCGGGTCGGTCTGCTCGGCCCCAACGGCGCGGGCAAGACCACCACGCTGCTGATGTGCCTGGGCGCGGTCGAGGCGGACGCCGGCAGCGTGCACGTCCTGGGCCACCGGCTGCCCGCCGGCCGGCCGGCCGCCATGCGCGGCGTCGGCTTCGCGGCCGGCTATCTGCCGCTGCCCGACCGGCTGCGGGTGCACGAGTACCTGCGGCTGTACGCGGACCTGTACGGGCTGCGCGCCCCGCGTGCGGCGGTGGAGAGCGCCCTGGAGCACTTCGGCATCGGCCACCTGGCCAACGCCATCGGCACCGAGCTGTCCAGCGGCCAGCGCACCCTGGTCGGCATCGCCAAGGCGTCCCTGCACACGCCCCGGCTGCTGGTCCTGGACGAGCCCACCGCGGCGCTGGACCCGGACATCGCCCTGCGGGTGCGCACCGGCCTGCTGGACCTGTGTGCCCGGCACGGCACCGCGCTGCTGGTCACCAGCCACGACATGGTCGAGGTGGAGCGGCTGTGCGAGCGGGTGGTCTTCCTGGCGGCCGGGCGGGTGACCGCGGACGGCACGCCGGAGGAGGTGGCGCGGCAGTTCGCGCAGCAGGACCTGGAAGGGGTCTTTCTGCACCTGGCGGAGGAGCGGGACCGCGAGCATGCCGGACGGGGCCGGGCGGAAGCCGGTGCCGTATGACTGCCACGGAGGCCCCCGACCTGCGCGGCCCGGCCGCGGCCAGCGCCCACCGCGTGCGAGCCGTCGCCCGCCGCCACTGGCTGGTGCTGCGCCGCAGCCCGCACCGGATCTTCGACGTGCTGGTCTGGCCGGTCGTCGACACGCTGCTGTACGGCTCGATCGGTCTGTTCGCCGCGAAGGCGGCGGGTGGCGGTACGCAGACGGGCGGCGCGGAGCTGGGCACCGGTCCCACGCTCGCGGTGTTCCTGCTCAGCGGCACCGTGCTGTGGCACCTGGTCCACCAGACGCAGATCTCCCTGGCCACCGGTTTCCTGGAGGAGACCTGGTCACGCAATGTGATCGGGCTGCTCACCACGCCGCTGCGCGGCTGGGAGTACCTGGCCGGGGTGGGGCTGTTCGCCCTGGTCCGTACGGCGCTCAGCACCCTCGCCGTGGCCTCGCTGGCCTTCGCCGCGTACGCCTTCGACGTGACGACGCTGGGCCTGGGTCTGATCCCCGTGGCGGCGCTGCTGCTGCTCTGCGGCTGGGCGGTGGCCCTCGCGGTGGTGGGTCTGGTGCTGCGCTACGGCAGCGGCGCCGAGGCCCTGGTCTGGGGCGGGCTGTCGGTGGTGATGCCCCTGTCCGGGGTGTTCTACCCGGTCTCGACTCTCCCGGCGCCGCTCCGCCCGGTCGCCGAGGCCCTGCCCACCACCCATGTCTTCGCGGCCGGGCGCGCGCTGGCCGGGGACGGGCCCACGCCGTGGCACGAGCTGGCCGTGGCCGCGCTGGGCACCGCCGCGCTGCTGGTCCTGGCCCTGTTCTTCCTGGGCCGGATGCTGGCTTCGTTCCGCCGCCGGGGGCTGGTCACCCGGTACTCGTGACGGCGGCCCCGTACGGGCACGACACGGCGCCCGCCCGGCCCCAGGTCCGGGCGGGCGCCGCGGGCCCGCGTCAGCCCTGCTCGGCGTCCTCCAGCCGGAAGCCGACCTTCAGCCCGACCTGGAAGTGCTCGATCGCCCCGTCGACGATGTGGCCGCGCACCTCTTTCACCTCGAACCAGTCGAGGCCCCTGAGCGTCTGGGCCGCCCGCTGGACGCCGTTGCGGATCGCGGCGTCCACGCCCTCCGGGGACGTGCCCACGATCTCCGTCACCCGGTACGTGTGATTCGTCATGACCGCTCCTTCAGCCTGCCGGTGTACGAGCCGACTGTCCGTGCTCACGCCCCGGGTGCCCGGATTCCCCGGTTCCACTCCGCCGCACCGAAGGATCTCCTTCCCCTGCCGCCCCCGAAGGGCCATGATGATCGGCCGTCGGGCGACGACGGAGAGGAAGTGGTGTGGGCATGCGCGCGGGGCAGGGAGTGTGGCGGCGTAAACCGATCGAACTCATCCAGGAGACGGAAGGCGGCTCGGGCGAACAGCTCAACCGGGTGCTCGGACTGTGGCAGCTGACGGCCATCGGCGTCGGCGGCATCATCGGCGCGGGCATCTTCACGCTCGCCGGGACCGTCGCCAACGGCAAGGCGGGGCCCGCCGTCCTGCTGTCGTTCCTGGTGGCGGGCGTGGCCAGCGCGGCGGCCGCGTTCTCGTACGCGGAGTTCGCCGGGCTCATCCCGAAGGCGGGCTCGGCGTACACCTACGGCTACGCGGTGCTCGGCGAGCTGGCGGGCTGGTTCATCGGCTGGGACCTGCTGCTGGAGTACACGGCGATCGTGGCGGTGGTCGCGATCGGCATCTCCGGCTATTTCAGTTTCCTGCTCGGCGAAATGGGGGTGGAGCTGCCCGCCTGGATGCTGGGGGCGCCGGGGACCGGTGAGGGGCACCGGGTGGACCTGTTCGCCGCGGCGCTGTGCCTGCTCATCGCGTATCTGCTGACCCTGGGCATCAAGAACGCGGCGCGCTTCGAGACGATCGTCGTGGGCCTGAAGGTCCTGGTCGTGCTGCTGGTGATCGGCGTCGGCTTCTTCCACATCAGGACCGGGAACTACACACCGTTCTTCCCCTTCGGCGTCAGCGGCGCCTTCACCGGCGCCGCGACCGTCTTCTTCGCGGTATTCGGTTATGACGCGATGAGCACCGCGGCGGAGGAATCGAAGGACGCCCAGCGCCATATGCCGAAGGCGATCCTGTACTCGCTGCTGATCTCGATGGTGCTGTACGTACTGGCCTGCCTGGTGCTGACCGGCATGCAGAACTACAAGGACATCGACCCGGAGAGCGGATTCTCCAGCGCGTTCAAGTCGGTGGGGCTGAGCAGCCTGGCCGATGTGATCGCGGTCGGCGCGATCATCGGCATTCTCACGGTGATGTTCACCTTCATGCTGGGTGCCACCCGGGTGTGGTTCTCGATGAGCCGCGACGGACTGCTGCCGAAGTGGTTCGCCAAGACCCACCCGCGGCGGCACGTGCCGACCCGGGTGACCTGGATCGTGGGCGTGGCCTCCGCCGCCATCGCGGGCTTCCTGCCGATCGGCGAGGCCGCCGAGCTGACCAACATCGGCATCCTGCTGGCCTTCGTGGTGGTGTGCGTCTCGGTGATCGTGCTGCGCTACAAGCGGCCCGACCTGCCGCGCACGTTCCGTACACCCGGCATGCCGGTGGTGCCCGCGATCGGCGTGGTCTTCTCGCTCTGGCTGATCACGTTCCTGGAGTGGCAGACCTGGGTGCGCTTCGCGGTGTGGTTCCTGATCGGCCTGGTCATCTACTTCGCGTACTCCCGGCGGCGCTCCGAGCTGGCGAAGGCGGAGCGGGAGATCGACGACCTGGAGGACCGCGAAGGGCGGCTGTGACCGCCGCCGCGCGCACGGCTTCCCCGCAGACGACGGAGCGCCCCTGGACCGTGGTCCTGGGGCGCTCTCGTGTGCCGCGGCCGCGGCCGTGGCCGTCCCGGCCCGGGCGGGTGGTCCCGGGCGGTGCGGTACGGGGGTCGCGCGAGCCTGCTCATCGGGCTCAGTACGCCGAGTTGACGTTGTCCATGGAGCCGTAGCGATGGGCGGCGTAGTTGGCGGCGGCGGTGATGTTGGCGACCGGGTCGAACAGGTCGTTGGCGGTGCCCTCGACGTGGTAGCGCTCGAAGGTCGGCTGGATCACCTGGAGCAGGCCCTTGGACGGGATGCCGTTCTTGGCGTTGATGTCCCAGTCGTTGACCACGCGCGGGTTACCGCTGGACTCGCGCATGATGTTGCGGTGCAGGCCCTCGTAGCTGCCGGGGATGCCCTTCTCCTTCATGATGGCCAGGGATTCCTTGATCCAGCCGTCCAGGTTGTTCGCGTACTTCGGCTTGGCGGGCTCGACCGGCTTGCGGTCGGCGGCCCGGCTGGCGGCCTCCTTGGCCGTGTGGCCCTGGGCGGCCACGGCCGTGATCTTCACCGAGTCGGCGAGGGTCGTGGTCTCCTTGGCGTCGCCGGCCTTGGACTCGGCGGCCTCGGCCTTCGCACCCGCGGGCTGACCGTTCGCGGAGACCTTCTTGACGGCGGCCGGCGCGGCGGCGGCGTGCGCGTCAGCGGTCGCGGCGGGGACCGTCAGGGCCGCGGTCGCACCGGCGGCGGCCAGCACGGCGGCGGAGAGCTTGTGGGTCTTGGTCACGCGGACGGAGCGGAGCAGGGTGGGAGTGGGCATGCGGGGATTCCTCTTCCAATCACTGAAATGGGCGGGCGGCAGCCATTGGCATGAGGTACGAGCAGGAAGCCACTGGCGGCACGAGAACCGAGTTCTTGTCCGCGTCCGCCCCGAGGGCATTTACGCGACGCTTCGACCCGGCGCCTCAGCAATGATTAGCGACGCCCAAATTGGAAAGCAATAGTCGCTGGGCGGGCCCCGGCTACGGCCCTTTTACGTAGCACGGGCCCTCCGGCGCCGTTCAGTCCATGAGAGCGGGCCACGAGAGCACAGTGACGAATTACTAAGAAGGGCCGTAAGGGACGGAAGTCCCGTGCTGCGCGTCACGTTCGGACCCCGGCGGGCCGCTTCGCGAAAACCGCTTGAAATGGCCCCGAAACCCGATTTACGGGCCCCGCACGGAAAGCCTTGTGGCCCGCGTCACCATTTACCGGTCCGCCGCGCAAGGAAGTGGCGCCGGTCACCTCGAAAAGGCATTGATCGGGGAAATCTATGGGCGCAATAGGCGCCCGGAAACGAAAAACGCGGCCGGCCTGGTGGCCGGCCGCGTGTGCGGCCCGGGCGGGGCGCCGGGGCGTCCCGGGGGTCAGCCCTGGAGCGAGGTCCAGAACTCCTCGAAGGAGAGCTTGCCGTCCGCGTTGGTGTCCTTGGCCGCGATGACGGCCTCGGCGACCGGCCCGGTGACGTAGGGGTCGCCCATCTCCGCCATGGCCCGCTTGTACTCGTCCGCGGTGATCAGCCCGTCGCCGTCCGCGTCGAACCGGCTGAACGCGGCCTTCGCCGCCTCGATGTCTGCCACGGGGTGCCCCCTTGATGTCGGTGTCGCTGCATTGACCTGGGTACATTAACCGACTGTCACCGGGCCGCCGACCGCGCCCCGGCCCGCCGCTCCGCCGCAGGTCAGCGCGCGAGGCGCCGCGCCAGGTAGGCCGCCGTACGGCTGTCCGGCGACGCCGCCACCGCCGCCGGAGGGCCGGCGGCCACGATGCGCCCGCCCGCCGTGCCGCCGCCCGGACCCAGGTCGATCACATGATCGGCGCCCGCGACCACGCCCATGTCGTGCTCGACGACCACGACGGTGTTGCCCGCGTCCACCAGCCCGTGCAGCTGCCGCAGCAGCACCTCGGTGTCCGCCGGGTGCAGGCCGGTGGTGGGCTCGTCCAGCAGGTAGAGGGTGTGGCCGCGGTGGGCCCGCTGGAGCTCGGTGGCGAGCTTGATGCGCTGGGCCTCGCCGCCGGACAGCTCGGTGGCGGGCTGGCCCAGCCGCAGATAGCCCAGGCCCACGTCCTGGAGAGTGCGCAGGCTGCGCGTCGCGGCCGGTACGTCGGCGAGGAAGTCCGCCGCGGTGTCCACCGTCATACCGAGCACGTCGGCGATGGTGCGGCCGCGGTAGGTGATCTCCAGGGTCTCCGGGTTGTAGCGGGCGCCGTGGCAGGCGGTGCAGGGCGCGTACGTACCGGGCAGGAAGAGCAGCTCGACGGCGACGAAGCCCTCGCCCTGGCAGGTCTCGCAGCGCCCGCTCGCGACGTTGAAGGAGAAGCGGCCCGCCGTGTAGCCGCGGGCGCGGGCCTCGTCGGTGGCGGCGAAGACCTTGCGTACGGCGTCGAAGAGGCCGGTGTAGGTGGCGAGGTTGGAGCGCGGGGTGCGGCCGATGGGCTTCTGGTCGACGCGTACGAGGCGGTCGACCGCCTCCAGGCCCTTGGCCCCGGCGAGCCGGGCCCGCGCGGCGCTCTCCTCGTCCTCCTCCGGTCCGGCACCGAGGTGGTCCGCGACGGCGTCCGCGAGGACCCGGGTGACCAGCGTGGACTTGCCGGACCCGGAGACGCCGGTGACGGCCGTGAAGACGCCGAGCGGGAAGGCGGCGTCCACGGAGTGCAGATTGTGCAGGGTGACGCCGTGCAGGGCCAGCTCCCCGGAGGGCTCGCGGGGCGGGCGCGCGGTCGGGCGCGTGTCGTCGAAGAGAAAGCGCCGGGTCGCGGACTCGGCGACCTGTGCGAGGTCCGCGACGGGCCCGCTGTGCAGAACCCGTCCGCCGTGCTCGCCCGCCCGCGGCCCGACGTCCACGATCCAGTCCGCCTGCCGCACCACGTCCATGTCGTGCTCTACGACGAACAGCGTGTTGCCCGCTTCCTTGAGGCGGCCGAGCACGGTGAGCAGCGCTTCGGTGTCCGCCGGGTGGAGGCCCGCCGAGGGCTCGTCCAGGACGTACACCACGCCGAAGAGGCCGGAGCGGAGCTGGGTGGCCAGCCGTAGCCGCTGGAGTTCCCCGGCGGACAGGGTGGGGGCCGCGCGGTCCATGCTCAGGTAGCCGAGGCCCAGCTCGGTGAGCACGTCGATACGGGTGACCAGATCCCGGGCCAGAGCAGGCGCCACCCCCTCGCCGTCCGCCTCGGCCGTGGGCCGCAGCAGCCGCGCGAGACCGCTCAACGGCAGCCCGGACAGCTCCGCGATGTCGTGCCCGGCGAAGGTGACGGCCAGTGCCTCCGGCCGCAGCCGCCGTCCGCCGCAGGCGGGGCAGTGAGCGGAGACCAGGTACCGCTGGACGCGTTTGCGCAGCGTCTCGCTCTTGGAGTCGGCGAAGGTGTGCAGGACGTAGCGCTCGGCGCTCTGGTACTGGCCCTGGTACGGGCGGTGGATACGGCCCGCTTCCCGTACGGGGTGCACGGTGACGACGGGCTGCTCGTCGGTGAACAGGATCCAGTCCCGGTCGGCGGCCGGCAGGTCCCGCCACGGCTTGTCGATGTCGTAGCCGAGCGCGGCCAGCACATCCCGCAGGTTCTTGCCCTGCCAGGCGCCGGGCCAGGCGGCGATCGCGCCGTCCCGGATGGACAGCGACGGGTCCGGTACGAGCGACTCCTCGGTGACCCGGTGGACGCGGCCCAGACCGTGGCACTCCGGGCAGGCGCCGGCGGCGGTATTCGGGGAGAAGGCGTCCGAGTCCAGCCGCTCCGGCACGTCCTCCGGATACGTGCCGGCGCGCGAGAAGAGCATGCGCAGGGTGTTGGAGAGGGTGGTGACGGTGCCGACGGAGGAGCGGGAGGTGGGGGCCGAGCGCCGCTGTTCCAGGGCGACGGCGGGCGGCAGCCCGCTGATGTCCTCGACCTTCGGCGCGCCGACCTGGTGGATCAGGCGGCGCGCGTAGGGAGCCACCGACTCGAAGTAGCGACGCTGCGCCTCGGCGTAGACCGTACCGAAGGCGAGCGAGGACTTGCCGCTGCCGGACACGCCGGTGAACACCGTGACGGTGTCCCTCGGGATGTCCACGTCGACGTTGCGGAGGTTGTGCTCACGGGCGCCGCGCACCCGGACGTACGAGTCGGTCATGCCTTCCATGATCGGTCACCGTGTGATGGCGACGCGCGGGCCCGCCCCCACGGTCGGGGTCGGGAGCGGGGACGGGCCCGCGGCAGCCGTTACGCGAGGGCGTTGCGCAGGCCCTCGCGCGCCTCTTCCCAGGGCGCGGGCGTGGCGATCAGCGCCCGCAGGCCCCGGACCTGGCGGGGCGGCACCCCGATCGCCAGTACGCCGGTGGCCTGGCCGTCGCGCCCGTAGAGGGCCACGGCCTTTCTGGTGTCCGGGTCCAGGACGGTCGCCTCGGACCGGTCGGCGCCGGTCAGCACGCCGTACGCCTGGATCTTCAGGCCGTACTGGTCGGACCAGAAGTACGGCACGGGCGTGAAGGGGCGGCGCTCGCGGCCCGCGGCGGGGGCCAGTGCTTCGTCCCCCGGCAGGGTCTCCTCCAGTTCGGCGAGGAGGTTGCGGGCGGCGGCCATGCCCTGTTCGGTGGCGTTCATCCGGTGCTCGACGCGCAGGTCGCGGCCGTGTACCGGGTGCTGCCAGCGGGCCACGTCACCGGCCGCGTAGACGCCGGGTGCGGCGGCGCAGTACGCGTCGCAGCGCAGTCCGTCGGCGGTGTCCAGGGCCGGGTCGCCGTGCAGCCAGCCGACGGCGGGCTCCGAGCCGATGGCGATGAGCACGGTGTCGGCGGGCAGGCGGGTGCCGTCGGCCAGGCGTACGGCGGTCACGTGCCGCGCGGGCCCGTCCCCGTCCGCCTCGAAGCCGCCGACGGCCGCCGTGCGCAGCTGGACGCCGCGCTCCCGGTGCTCGGCCGCCAGCAGCTCGCCGATCTCCGTGCCGACCGTACGGGCCATCGGCAGCGCCTCGCGCCCGACGAGCGTGACCTCGTGCCCCAGCTCGCGGGCCACGGCCGCGGCCTCGCAGCCCAGCACGCCGTTGCCGACGACGACCAGGCGATGGCCGGTACCGGACAGCCGTTCCTTGAGGGCGAGCGCGTCGTCCAGGGTGCGCAGCGTGTGCACGCCGTCGAGTCCGGCGGCCGCCGGGAGGGTGCGGGCCGCGACGCCGGTCGCGACGATCACGCCGTCGCAGGCCAGCCGCTCGCCACCGTCCAGGGTCAGGGTGCGGGTCGCGGTGTCCAGGCCGGTCGCCCGGGTGCCCAGGCGCAGGTCGAGGCCGAGCGCTTCGAGCTGGTCGGCGGCGCGCAGGTGCAGCTTGTCGGGCTGCCAGGCGCCCTGGAGGAGCTGCTTGGACAGCGGCGGACGGTCGTACGGCGGGTGGGGCTCGTCGCCGACGAGGGTCAGGGTGCCGGTCCAGCCGAAGCGGCGCAGGGCCTCGGCGGCGGCGAGGCCCGCCGCCGAGGCGCCCACGACGGCGATGCGGCGGGGGCTCACTCGTCCACCTTGATGACCGCGGCCGGGCAGATGGCGGCGGCCTCGCGGACCGCGTCGTGCTGGTCGGCGGGCGGAGCGGCGTCCAGGAGGACGACGATGCCGTCCTCGTCCCGCTGGTCGAAGACCTCGGGGGCGATCAGGACGCACTGGCCTGCGGCGCAGCACTTGTCGGCGTCGAGGGTGATGTTCATGGCAGGAGACTCCTGAGGAGGAAGGGGAACGGTCGGGCGGGGTGTCACCAGGTGACGGGCAGGGTGTGGCAGCCGTAGATCGCCATGTCGCTGCGGAACGGGATCTCGTCCACGGGGACCGCGGGCCGCATCTCCGGGAAGCGGCGCAGCAGGGTGCCGATGACGACCTGGAGCTCGACGCGGGCCAGGGCCTGGCCGAGGCACTGGTGGATGCCGTAGCCGAAGGCGACGTGGTGCTGGGCGTTGGGGCGGCAGACGTCGAGCGCGTCGGGGTCCGCGAAGACCTCCGGGTCGCGGTTGGCGGACGGTACGGCCACCACGATGCCCTCCCCGGCCCGGATCAGCTGCCCGCCGATCTCGATGTCCTCGGTGGCGGCGCGGCGCGGCCCGTTGCGGATGATGCTGTGGAAGCGCAGCAGTTCCTCGACGGCGCCGCGGATCAGGGCGGGCTCGGCGCGCAGCCGGTCCGCGGTCTCCCGGTCGCGCATCAGGGTCAGCGCGCTCAGGCCGATCATGTTGGCGGTGGTCTCGTGGCCCGCGATGAGCAGCAGGGCGGCGAAGGCGACCACGTCGTCGTGGGTGATCTCGCCCGGTACCTGCTGCTCGGTGATCAGGCGGCCGAGGATGTCGTCGCCGGGCGCGGCCTCCTTGGCACTCACCAACTGGTGCAGATAGGCGCGCAGTTCGGCCCGCGCGCTCTCCCGCTCCTCATGGGTGACCGTACGGGACAGCAGGGTGCCGGTGAGGCGCTGGAACAGCTCGTGGTCGTCGTACGGGACGCCGAGCAGCAGGCTGATGACGAGCGACGGCACCGGCAGGGCCAGCGCCTCGACGAGGTCCACGTCCTGGCCGGCGCGCTTTTCCATGGCGTCGCACAGTTCGTCGGTCAGGCGCTGGATCTCCGGGCGCATCGCCTCGACGCGCTTGACCATGAACTCCCGGGTGACCATGCGGCGCAGCCGGGTGTGCTCGGGCGGATCCATGCGGATGAAGCCGCGGTGCTCGGTGGTGGCGCCGCCGGTCATGCCGCTGAGCGGGTAGCCGGGGCGGGTGGTGTCGGAGCTGAAGCGGGTGTCGCCGAGGATGGCGCGGATGTCGGCGTAGCGGGTGGCGAGCCAGGCTTCGGTGCCGTCCGGCAGGGAGATCTTCGACAGCGGCGCCTCGGTGCGCAGCCGCGCGAACTCGGCGGGCGGATCGAACGGGCAGCCCTGCGGCGGCTGCACGGGGAGCGCCGGCGCGGCGGCGGAGGCGGGGGAAGCGGGAGAGGGGGTCATGTCGCTCCTTGGACGCACGCGGGCAGGGGCGTGCGCCCGGTGTCGGACGTTCACCTAACGCCCGTAAACTTACATGCGTAACCCACGGGTGCGACGGCCGGGGGTGGGGTGGGCACGCGGGTGCCGGGGCGTCCGGCTCAGCACACCTCCCGATACGCCACCTCAGGGATGTACGTCTCCCAGTCCGCACGCGACAGCGAACCCCCGGCCCGGCGGCACACCTCGGCGACGAGGGCGTCCGGCGCGATGCGGTACTTCGTCAGTGGGACGTGCTGGCCGGCGGCGTACAGCGCCGAGCCGTCACGGTTGAAGGTGAGGGACAGGATCTTGTCGCCCGGTGTGGGCAGGGCGGAGCCGAGCGGCTGTTGGGAGGGTACGTCCCACAGTTGCAGGCTGCCGTAGGCGCCGGCCACGGCGAGTGTCCTGCCGTCCGGGGAGAAGGCCAGCGCCGAAATCGCCTCGTGCCGCGGCAGTTGCTTCTCGGTGAAGGCGGACAGCCGGCCGAACCGCCGCTCGATGCCGCCGTCCCACAGCGCGACGTGACCCGTCTCCTCCCCCACCGCGAAGGCGTTCCCGGCCGGGCTGAACGCGTACGCCGTGTCCTGCCGGGTGAGCCGGCGCGGCGCCACGGTCCCCGCGGGCAGCCGGACGATCTCACCTCTGACGACGAGCAGCCGCCCGTCGGGGCGGACGGTCATGGGCGAACCGCCGGAGACGGTCACGGACTTCTCGCGCCGCCCGCCGCCGATGTCCCACACCTGGACGGAGCGGACCGACGATGTGATCAGCCGGGAGCCGTCCGGACTGAGGACGGCGCCCTCGGTGGGGCTGTCGTCCTGGCCTCCGGGGACGGCGGCGAGGTCGCGGTGTCCGGGTACGTCCCGCACCGCGACCCGGCCGGGCACCAGGCGCCCGTCCTCGGCGTAGTCACCGCTGACGCCGTACGCCAGCCGCGCGCCGTCGGCACTGAAGGACAGCAGCTCGTCCGGCTCGATCCGCAACTGGCCCTCGCGGCGCGGTGGTTGGGGCGGCAGCCGCATGTCTGGCGGCCGGTCCACGATCGCGCCGGACCGGGTGCCACGCGTCTCGAACCGGGCCGTGGAGCCCTGGGACCACACCAGGCCCAGCAGGCGGGCGTCCGGGCTGAACGCCGCGTTCTGCGCTGCCGCCGGGGCCCACCGGGAGGTGGCCGCGGCGCCGAGGTCGAGGGTGCGCATCTGGTTCGCGGCCAGGCAGCGCAGCGTGCCGCCGTCGAGGACGATCTCGGCCGGGCCGTCGGCGGTCAGGGCGCCCCGGAACACCGGGTGATCCGGTTGGCTGGTGCGCCACACCAGGACCTCGCCGGGGCTGCGGCCGACGAGGAACCGCCCGTCCCGGCTGAAGCCGATGGCCCCCAACGGGGACTGGGCGATCCTCGGGAGCTCCCGTCCCGCCGCCAGGTCCCACCGTCGGACGCCGTCACGGGTGACCAGCGCGAAGATCCGGCTGTCGGGGCTGAAGCGGGCGTTCAGGGGGCTGCACGGATCGCCCGCGCCTTCCCCCCGCCACGGCGCGGGCACTCGCTTCCCGCGGGGTACGTCCCACAGCTCGATCGTGCCGCGCGGGGAGCACACCGCCAGCAGCCGGTCGTCGGCGCTGATGGTCGCGACGCTCTCCCGGTCCCGGCCGCGCCGCGGTGCCACCGGGCGCTCGAAGACCAGGCGCTGCTCCCGGGTGTCCCACACCTGCACGGTGCGCGGGGTCTGGATCATCAGGCGGGCGCCGCTGGGGCCGAACTCGACGCTCGCCTGTTCCCTGGCGTCCACGAGCCGCCCGGTCATGCGCCGCGCGGCGATGTCCCACAGGCCCAGCACGCGGTCCGGGAGCTGGTAGAGGACCAGCCGGGCGTCCGGGCTCACGGCGATGGCCGTCATGACCCGCTCGCCGGGGCCCGGCAGCGTCCTGACCTTCCGGCGGGTGGCCACATCCCAGGTGGTGATGTGGCCGGGGGCCGCGGTGACCACGGTGCGCCCGTCGCCGCTGAGATACGCCAGGGCGTCGCGGTCGGCCACGTCGAAACTGTCGGCGAGGGGCTGGGCCCAGGCGCCGGTGAGGGCCGAGCGGGTCTCGGCGGTTTCGGCGATCTTCCACGCGGCGACGGACAGCTGGCGCGCCTTGGCCGGCTCGTAGGCGCGCAGGCTCTCCGCCACCGCCGCGATCCGGCGCGCCGCGGCCTGCACCTGCCGCGCCCGGCCGGCCCGGCTCTGCTGCCAGGCCAGTACGCCGGCCACCAGCGTCAGCGTCACCAGGACGGCCACCGCGCCGACGACGCCCTTGCGGCGTCTGGCCTCGCGGCGCCGGGCGGCGGCACCGGCGGTGAGGAAGTCCCGCTCCGAGGCGGTCAGGTCGGCCGGGTCGGCGAAGGCTTCCCGAGCCGCGGTCAGCTGCGTGCCCCGGTACAGCGCGCCCGCGTCCCGGCCCAGCCGCTCCCAGGTGCGGGCCGCCTCCGTCAGCTGCCGGTGCAGCCGCAGCCGGTCGCGGTCGGCGTCCACCCAGGACCGCAGGCGCGGCCAGGCGGTGATCAGCGCCTCGTGCGCCAGGTCGACGGTGTCCTCGTCCAGGGTGATCAGGCGGGCCCTGGCGAGGCGTTCGAGGACGACGGTGATGCCCGGCGAGGTCGCCGCGTCCAGTTCGGCGCGGTCGGCGGGCCGCCGGGTGTCGTGCGCGCCCTCGCCGGGCGTGACCAGCCGCAGCAGCGCCCAGCGGGCGAGCCGGGCCTGCTCGGGGGAGAGCTGGGTGTACAGGGTCTCGGCGGTGCGGGCGATGGCGCCCCGTACGCCGCCGACGGCCTCGTACACCTCCAGGGCCAGTGTCCGGCCGCGGCGGTGGCGCCAGGTCTCCAGCAGGGCGTGCGAGAGCAGCGGCAGGCCGCCGGGCTGGTCGGCGGTCTCCTCGATGAGCCGGTCGGTCAGCGCGCGCTCGACGATGAGGCCGTGCGCCGCCGCGGGTTTGACGATGGCTTCGCGCAGCTCCGCGGGGCTCATGGGGGTGACCGGCACGCTGGTGTGGCGCAGCGCCTCGGCCAGGGTGCGGTGCTGGAGGCAGTGGCCGTAGAAGTCGGCCCGCAGGCCCAGCACCACGCGCAGCCGGCGCGCGGGGTCCTGGGCGTCGAGCAGCAGGTCGAGGAACCGGGCGCGCTCGGCCGGGTCGCGGCAGAGCGTGAACACCTCCTCGAACTGGTCGATGACCAGCCAGGTGTCGCCCGGCCCTTCGGCCGCTTCGAACAGCTGCCGGTGGGTGGCGGACGGCCGGGCGCCGGGGGTGAACGTCCGGATGGCGGCCGGGCGCGGGCCGTCGTCGGGGGCGTGCTGGAGGCGCGGGATGAGCCCGGCGCGCAGCAGGGAGGACTTGCCGCTGCCGGACGGGCCCAGGACGGCCACCAGCCGGTGGCCGCCCGTCAGGCGCAGCAGGTCCTCGGTGAGACGGTCGCGCCCGAAGAACTTCTCCCGGTCGCCGGGCTCGTAGCGGGCCAGTCCCTGGTAGGGGCGGTCCGTGTCGCCCTGTGCCGTACGGACGAAGGTCTCCTCGGCGAGGCGGTGCCAGCGCGCCGCCCATTCCTCCACGTCACCGCCGCACGCCTCCACATACGCCCGGGTCACCGCGAGCGAGGGCAGCTGCTCGCCGGAGGCCGCCCGGGACAGCGTCGCCACCGAGTAGGGCACGCGCCTGGCCATGTCCCGGTAGGTGAGCGGACCGGCCTTGCGGCGCAGCTCCCGCAGGTCGACGGCGAACCGTTCCACGGGCCCCGCGTCCGGGTCCAGCGGCCTCTCCTTGCGCCCCATCCGGCCCTCCCGCCCGCAAGCCCGCACCCCCCGGCGGCCGTCACGTTAGGCAGCCCGCGCAGCGTCCGGCAAGGGACTTCCCCGCCGAACCTGCGGCACCGCACCGGCGGGACACACCGTCAGCAGTGGCCGTTCATGGCGCGGTGCACCTCGTCGAGGGTGGCGTCGGCGATCGCGTTGGCGCGCGCCTCGCCCTCCCGCAGCACCTGGCGGACGTACCCGAGGTCCCGGGCGTAGGCGGCCCGGCGGGCGCGGATCGGCGCCAGGTGCTCGTTGACCGCCTCGGTGACGCGTTTCTTCAGCGCGCCGGCGCCCGCCGGGCCGATCTCGTCGGCGACCTGCCGCGGGTCGCGGTCCTCGCAGAGGGCGGCCAGCAGGACGAGGGAGGACACCTCGGGGCGGGCGGCAGGGTCGTAGGTGATGTGCCGCTCGGAGTCGGTCTTGGCGCCCTTGATCAGCCGGGCCGTCTCGTCGGCACCGGCGGCCAGCGCGATGGCGTTGCCGCGGCTCTTGCTCATCTTCGTGCCGTCGGTGCCGAGCAGCAGCGGCGCGGACGACAGCAGGGCCTCCGGCTCGGGGAAGACGGCGGTCCCCTTGCCGTAGCGGTCGTTGAAGCGGCGGGCGACGGTCCGGGTGACCTCCAGGTGGGGGAGCTGGTCCTGGCCGACGGGGACGAGGTTCGCCTTGCAGAAGAGGATGTCGGCGGCCTGGTGGACGGGGTAGGTGAACATCAGGCCGCTGACGGCGGACTGCCGCGAGTGGGCGATCTCGTCCTTGACGGTGGGGTTGCGGTTCAGCTCGGCGACCGAGACCAGGCTGAGGAACGGCAGCAGCAGCTGGTTCAGCGCGGGCACCGCGCTGTGCGTGAAGACGGTGGCCCGGGCCGGGTCGATGCCGGCGGCGAGGTAGTCCAGGGCCAGGTCCTCGACGTGCCGGGGCAGCCGGTCGGCGACGTCCCGGTCGGTCAGCACCTGGTAGTCGGCGATCAGCACCATCATCTCGACGCCGAGGTCCTGGAGGCGGACCCGGTTGTGGAGGGTGCCGAAGTAGTGGCCGAGGTGCAGCCGGCCGGTCGGGCGGTCCCCGGTCAGCACCCGGAAGCGTCCGGGGTCGTCGCGGATCAGCTTCTCCAGCTCCGCGCTGCGGGTCCGGGCGGCGGAGGTGCCGAGCGCGTCGGCGGGGGCGGCGTCCGCGCGGACGGTGCTCGCGGTGGCGTACGGCGTACGGTTCACGGTTTCTCCTGGTGGGTGAGTGCCGCCGGCAGGACGGCGGATGCACCCCGGTCCAGGGAACGCGAAAGGGCCGTCCATCCGAACGGCCCGGTCATGCTGAACAGTGGCCGCTCCTACGAGGAGCGCCACCAGGTCAGACACGACGAACGATGCATGGGACAACTGTAGCCGGTCGGGCCGCGGCCCGTTGTCCGCCGGTCGGGCTCCGGCCCGGTCGGCGGCCCGGCTCAGCCCGCCCGCTCCATCAGCAGGTGCAGGATCTCGTCCACGAAGCGGTACAGCCGCCCGGCGTCCTTGCGGCTGGGCATGACCTGCCACAGCATCACCCGCCCGTGCACCGACGCCCACAGCACGTACGGCGCCTCCTCGCGGGCGCCCCGCACCCGCCACCCGGCGGCCTCGCAGGCGGTGAGCGCGTCGTGCAGGCCCCGCACGAGCCGCCCGGCCGGGTGCCCGGCCAGGCGCTCCGGCTCGACGGGCGTCTGCCGGGTCTCGTACAGGAGGCGGTACTTGGCGGGGTGGTCGACGGCGTAGCGGCAGTACGCGTGCAGCTGGGCGCGGAGCAGGTCCAGCGGGTCGTCGGTACCGGCCGCGGCCGACGCCTCGGCCATCGCCGCCGTCAGCCGCTCGTAGCTGACCTCCAGCGCGGCCCACACCAGCTCGGTCTTGTCGGCGAAGTGCCGGTAGATGCTGGGCGCCGCGACGCCCGCCTCGCGGGCCACCGCGCGCAGCGACAGCGCGTCCTCGCTGCCGACCTCTTCGAGGAGGCGCTCGGTGGCGCGCAGCAGCTCCTCCCGCAGGCGCTCGCCCTGCCCCCGCGGATTGCGGGGCCGTACGGCCGCACTCTCACCCACCGCCGTTACGCCCCTTCCGCGTCCCGCACCGTCGTCACGTCGTCACCGTCCGCCGGGCGGAGCGTCCGCCCGGCGCGCCCGCGTCCGTCGTGCGCACGTCCGGTGCGGGCCGTACTCAGGGTTTCACATCGCGGAACGCTCCCGGGCCCGGCCGCGGCCGGGCACCGGCTCTCAGCTGCCCTCCGTCAGTCCGGCGTCCGCCGCGCCCCGGCTGAGCACCGCCTCGCGGATGCCCGCGCGGACGTCCTCGTGGCCTTGGGTGGCGGCGAGGTTGAGCATGCGCAGCGGCGGCCCGCTCGCGGAGAGCTGGGGGATGAACTCGGCCTTGGTGACCCGCCAGCGCTGCCCCTCCCCCGCGGGCGGCTCGAAGCGGAAGCGCGCGATGGTGCCCCAGTTGCCGCGCGGCTTCTCCATGATCCCGGCGATCTGGTCGCCCATGCCGTAGACGACCCAGGTACCGGCCAGCTTCTCGTACGGCTGCGGGGTGTGCGCGTGGGTGCCGATGACGAGGTCGATGTCCGGGCGGCCGCCGGTGCGCGACCCGGTGAGCGCCTTGGCCACCTTCAGCTGCTGCGCGTCCGGCTCGGTCTGGTACTCGGTGCCCCAGTGCGGGCTGACCACGACGACGTCGGCACCGGCCCGGCGGGCGGCCCGCGCGTCCGCGATGATCTTGTCCGCGTCGATGACGTCGACCGACCAGGGCTTGCCCTGCGGGAGCGGGACGCCGTTGGTGCCGTATGTGTACGACAGCTGCGCCACGCGCGCCCCGCCGGGCGCCTTCAGCAGCGCGGGCCGGGCGGCCTCGGCGGCGTCCCGGGCGGAGCCGGCGTGCTTGATCCCGGCCCGGTCCAGTGTGTCGAGGGTGCGCCGGACGCCGTCGGCGCCGTCGTCCAGGGTGTGGTTGGAGGCCGTGGAGCAGGAGTCGTAGCCGGTGGCCCGGAGCGCGTCGGCCACCTGGGGCGGCGCCTTGAAGGCGGGGTAGCCGGTGAACGGTCCGCCGTCCGGCCCGAAGGGCGTCTCCAGGTGGCAGATCGCCAGGTCGGCGCCCTCGATCACGGGTTTCACGCCGTCCAGGATGGGCCGGTAGTCGTAGCCGTCGCCCCCGGCGTCCCGGCGCGCCGTGTCCAGTACGGAGGGGTACGAGGCGATCACGTCCCCGGAGGCGGCGAGGGTGAAGCCGGCGGAGGCGCGGTGGCCGGAGTGCTGGGGCGCGGCGGGGCCGGGGCTCCCGGGCGTCCGGGCGGCGGGCCGCCCAGGGCCCTGCGGGGCGGCGCAGCCCACGGCCATCGCTATGAGGAGGAGGGCGGCGCCGTACGGTCGGTGCAGGCTCATGCCCCACGCATAACAGCACAAATGCCGTAATAAACTGATTAACCGACCGGGAGACTCCGGTGGCCCCGCACCATCCCCCGGCCGGAGGCGCACCGGCTCGCATGCCGCGCGGAGCCCAGCGGGCGGCACCGGCTCCCGGCTCCCGGCTCCCGGCTCCCGCGAACAATCCGTTAGAACCGGCCCCCGTCGCGCGGCTACGCTGCCCGGATGGCCCGACCAGCCCCGCCGAACGCCGACCTCTTCCCCGCCGACCTCCCCGTGTACGCCACCGTGGGCCGCACCGCCTCCGGGCGCGCGTGGCTGGACACCTTGCCCGCCACCGTCCACGCCCTCCAGGAGGAGTGGGACCTACGGCTCGGCGCACCCCTGCACGGCGGCAGCTGCTCGTGGGTGGCCCCCGTGGAGCTGCCGGACGGCGGCGAGGCGGTGCTCAAGGTGACCTGGCCGCACCGCGAGGCCGCCGGAGAGGCCGCGGCCCTCCGCGCGTGGGACGGCGACGGCTCCGTACGGCTGCTACGGCACGACCGGGAGCGGTACGCGCTCCTGATCGAACGCTGCACACCGGGCGAGCAGCTGGACGACAGCCCGCTCCCGCCCGCCGAACGGCTGCTCCTGGCCGCCGGTCTGCTGCGCGGCCTGTGGTCCGCGCCCGCGCCACCCGACGGCGAACTGGAACGGGTCGCCGACGTATGCGCCGAATGGGCCGTCACGGTCGAGGAACGCATGGCGCGGCTGCGCCCCGGCTACGACCCCGGGCTCGTCCGGCTCGGCGCCCGCCTGCTGCGCGAACTCCCGGCCACCGCCACCCGCGAGGTCGTCGTGCACGGCGACTTCAACCCCGGCAACGTCCTGTCCGCCCGGCGCCGCCCGTGGCTGGCCATCGACCCCAAACCCATGGTCGGCGACCCGGGATACGACCCCTGGCCCCTCCTGGAACAGATCGACGACCCCTTCGAGCACCCCGACCCGCGCCCGGTCCTGCGTGACCGCTTCGCCCTGATGGCCGACGCCCTCGGCGAGGACCCGGCCCGCCTGTCGGCCTGGGCGGCGGCCCGCACCGTGGAGAACGCCCTGTGGTGCGCCGACCACGGCGACGTGCCGGACGGGGCGGAGGAGCTGGAAGTGGCGGAGGTGCTGGCGTCGTTGGCGGGGGTGTGAGGGGCGTCGTCCCAGCCGGCCGACGCCCTCCCCAGGCTCAGGCGACCTCGATCCCGTACTCCTGCACCAGTGCCTCCAGGCCGCCTTCGTAGCCCTTGCCGCCGATGACGAAGTCCCAGTCGCCGTTCGCGCGGCGGCGGAACGAGCCGAGGACCAGCGCGGTTTCGCCGGGGCGGCCGTCCGAGACCTCCAACTGGCCTTGTTCCTGGCCGGATTCGTCCACCAGACGGATCCGCGCGTCGGTGAACCCGGACAGGTCGGCGTGCGGGTCGGCCTCCGGGTCGATGGCCGCGACGAGGACGAGGCGGTCGGCGGTGGCGGGCAGGGCCTCGAAGACCACCTGCATCGCGGCGCGGTCGGGGGCGAAGCCGGAGAGCATGCGGACCGTGCCGTCCGGGGTGCGCGGGTTGTTGTAGAAGACGAAGTGGTCGTCGCTCAGGACGCGGTTACCCTGGCAGACCAGCGCGCAGACGTCCAGGGCGACGCTGCCGGACCAGTTCATGCCGAGGATGTTGCCCGCCGCGCCGTCCTCCTCCGGGGGCTCGGGCGTCCGCTCGGCGCGCTCCTCGGCGGGCGCCGGCCGCTGGGCCGGGACCGCGGTATCCCCCAGGCGTCCGCGCAGCCCGTGGCGGGCCAGCAGGTCGACCAGTTCGGGGCCGCCCACGAGGGTGAGCGGTTTGCCGTTGGCGAAGGCGTGCGCGCCGGGGCCGAAGCGGGACGTGGTGACGAGCACGCCCTTGTTGGCGCCCTCGGACTGCACGGTGCCGAACAGGTCCCGTACGGCCGACGGCGGCACCGTGTTGCGGTAGCGCTTCACCTGCACGATGATCTTGCCGCCGCGGATTGGGTCGGGGTCGAGTGCGTCCACGTCCACGCCGCCGTCCCCGGACCGCTGCGTCGTCACGGCCTGCATGCCCATCGCCCGGAACAGCTCGGCGACCAGCCCCTCGAAGGCGATCGGGTCCATCGCGAACAGGTCGGGCTCGTCCTCGCCGCCGTGCGTGACCACACCGCCGCCCACGTCGCCCGGCTGGCGCACCGGGCGCACCGCGGCCCGCTGGTCGGGGCGCGCGGACAGCTGCCCGCGCAGCCCGTCGGTCAGACACTCCACCGCGCTCACCTGCGCCAGGTGCAGCTGCTCGAAGGCGGCGCGGGTCGCGGAGACGGTGGCCAGGAAAATCTGCGCGGGGCGGCCGGTGGCCGGGTCCACGTCGTCCACGAAGCCGTTGACCGCCACCGAGTCGAGCGCGCCGGAGGTGTCCGCCGCGAACAGGTCGTGCAGCACGAGCAGCACGGACTGGGCGAGCACGTCGCGGTAGGCGGTGCGCCGCTGGGTGACCGGCCGGGCGACGTCCTTGTCCTGGTCGGCCGCGTACATGTACCGGACCGCCTTCGCCTCGGGCACGATGTCGAAGCCGGGCAGCTCCCAGTCCAGTACGAGCTGGCGCGCGGCCGGGTCGTAGGCGGCGCGGACGCGGCGCGGGAAGCCCTGCGGGCGGCCGGTGGCGTACAGCGCGGCGGAGAAGTACTCCACCACCGCTTCGGGATCGCCGTCGCGCAGCCCCCTCAGCAGGTCCTCGACGGCGGCGTTGTGGCTCCTGACCTCCGCCAGCTGCCCGGCGGCCCACTGGTCGTACTGCCGCCGGTAGTCCTCCAGTTGGCGCAGCCGCTGCGCCTCGGCGGCCTGCGCGGCGTGCCAGTCGCGCTCGTAGCGCGCGCGGGCCTCCTCCTGCGCGCGACGACCGCCGCCGCCGAGGCCCCAGCCGCTACCCTGCGGCTGGTAGGCGGACGGGTCGGGCATCGGTACGGGTACGGCCAGCCGGCCGGGCGCGAACGGCTCGATGTGCTCGGGGCGGCGCAGCGCGGCGGGCGTGAAGGCGGGCGCCCGGCAGCCGTCGGCCAGCAGGCCGGACAGCTCGGCCATGCGGGCCTCGAGTTCCTCGGTACGGCGGCGGGCGTCGGCCTCGCGCTGCTGGCGGTACGCGGCCTGCCGTTCGCGCTGCATCCGGGCCATGGCGCGCTCGGTGTCGCGCTGCTGCCGCTCCTGGTCGCGGCGGGCCTGTTCACCGGCCCGCCGCTGGGCCTCCTGCCGGCGCTGCTGCTGACGCTGCGCCTCGGCCCAGACGGCCACTAATCCGTTGGAGCGGCGACTCATGTGGATCTACGTCCTCCCCTGGGGCTCCCCGGCCCCGACCCGTGGGGCGCCCGGCCCCGTACCTTCCTTGGGGCAGCGCCCCGACCGTTGGGGCACGCGGCCCCGAACCCTGGGGCGCGCAGCCCGAAACAGCCCGCTCCGGCTCATCCACCAGCGGGTATTCATCCGACTTTAGCGGGATCCTGGCGGGTCGTGACCCTCCGGGGCCGTCCTGGAGCTGCCCCGGGATCGCCCCGGGGCCCACCGCCGGTGTCCTGCCGCGGCCTCATCGGTCCAGGAGCGCGCCGAGGCGTTCCAGCAGCGGGAGCAGGGCCGTGCGCTCCCCGGGCGTGAGGGCCTGGAGCGCGTCGTGCACGGCGTGCATGTCGGCGCGTACGCGGCGGGCGAGCGCCCGGCCTTCCTCGGTGGCGGTGACCACCTTGCTCCGCCGGTCCCGCGGCGCGGCCTCGCGCCGTACGAGCCCGCGCTCCTGCATGCGGGCGATGAGCCGGGTCGCGTTCGAGGCGTCGCAGACCAGGTGCCCGGCGAGCGCGCTCATCGACAGCGGCTCCTCCAGGGCGATGAGCGCGCGGGCCTGCGCGGTGCTCAGGCCGTGCCGCAGCGCGGCGGCGGCGAGGTCGTCGTAGTAGCCGCGGACCGTGCGGGCGAACGGTTCCACGAGATCGTCGGGGGTGGGCGGGGTGGTGTCGGGCACGGGGTCAGGGTAGAGCGGTTACTTGACTTCAGCAATCGTTGGTATTTACATGGAATGAGTGCTTGACCTTGTCAAGTGATCACCTCCGGGCGGGACGCCCGCCACCCCGCCTCGCCCGCTCCACCCCGTACGCATCGGAGACACCATGACCAGCAGCACCCCCGAGCAGCCGGCCGCCGTGGTCGCACGGCTGCGCGCCACGTTCCGCACCGGCCGCACCAAGCCCCTGGAATGGCGCACCGGCCAGCTGCGGCAGCTGCGCGCGATGCTCACCGAGCACGGCCCGGACCTCGCCGCCGCTCTGCGCGCCGACCTGGGCAAGGGTGAGGCCGAGGCGTACCGCACCGAGATCGACTTCACGCTGCGGGAGATCGACCACACCCTGGACCACCTGGAGGAGTGGCTGCGGCCCGAGCCCGCGCCGGTGCCGCCGCACCTGGACGGCGCCGAGGCATGGACGGTGTACGACCCGCTGGGCGTCGCCCTGGTCATCGCGCCCTGGAACTACCCGCTTCAGCTGCTGCTCGCCCCGATGGTCGGCGCCCTGGCGTCCGGCAACTGCGTGGTCGCCAAGCCCAGCGAGCTGGCGCCCGCGACCTCCGCCGCGGTGGCCCGCCTGCTGCCCCGCTTCCTGGACACGGACGCGGTCGCCGTGGTGGAGGGTGCCGTACCGGAGACGACGGCCCTGCTGGAGCAGCGTTTCGACCACATCTTCTACACGGGCAACGGCACCGTCGGCCGCATCGTGATGAACGCGGCGGCCAAGCACCTGACCCCGGTCACCCTGGAGCTGGGCGGCAAGTCGCCCGCCTTCGTGGACCGCGGCACCGACCCGGACGCGGTCGCCGCCCGGCTGGTGGCCGGCAAGTTCCTGAACGCGGGCCAGACCTGCGTGGCGCCGGACTACGTCCTGACCGACCCGGAGACGGCCGCCCGCCTGGAGCCCGCCCTTGCGCGCGCCGTCACCGCGCTCTACGGCGACGACCCGGCCACCGCGCCGAACTACGGCCGGATCATCAACGAGCGGCACTTCGACCGGCTGACCGGCCTGCTCGGCTCGGGCCGCACCGTCGTGGGCGGCACGCACGACCGGGACAGCAAGTACATCGCGCCGACCGTGCTCGGCGGGGTGGCGCCCGACGCGCCGGTGATGAGCGAGGAGATCTTCGGCCCGATCCTGCCCATCGTCGAGGTCAGGGACCTGGACACGGCGATCGGCTTCATCAACGACCGGGACAAGCCGCTGGCGCTGTACGCCTTCACGGAGTCCGCCGAGACCCGGCGGCGGCTGACCGGCGAGACCTCTTCGGGCGGCCTCGGCTTCGGTCTGCCGGTGGCCCATCTGACCGTCTCCGACCTGCCGTTCGGCGGCGTCGGCGAGAGCGGGATGGGCCGCTACCACGGCCGGTACTCGATCGAGACGTTCAGCCACCGCAAGGCCGTCCTGTCCAAGCCGCTGGCCTGACGCCGCTCCTCACCCCACCTCCCACACATCACAGAAATCTCGCAAACTTGGGGAACATAACGCCTTGATCTGAGAACTTCACATGTGCTTTTGTTTGAAGCATCATGAACGACGTGATCCCTGAGAACGCGACGCCGGCGGCGGTCCGCACCTCCGGGGCCCTCGGGCCCCCGGAAGCGGGCCGCCGCCCGGTCGTCGGCGTATCGCTGAAGCTCTACTTCGGCCTGGCCGCGACCCGGAAGTGGCTCGCGGACGTGGCCGCGCTCCAGGACGCGCTCGCGGAACTCCCCCGCCCCGTCGACCTGTTCGTCCTGCCGGCCTTCCCCGCCCTGGCCGACGCCCGGGAGCTGCTGGCCGGTACGGGGATCGCGTACGGCGCCCAGGACGTGCACTGGGCCGAGACCGGCGCGTGGACCGGCGAGGTCTCCGCGGGCATGCTCGCCGAGGCGGGCGCGCGTTACGTCGAGGTCGGCCACGCCGAGCGGCGCCGGCACTTCGGCGAGACGGACGCGACCGTGGCCGCCAAGGCCGGGGCCGTCACCCGGGCCGGGCTGGTGCCCGTCATCTGCGCCGGCGAACGCCACGACGCCGGTACCGAGCGGGCCGTCGAGGAGACGCTGATCCAGGTACGGGCGGCCCTCGGCGGCACCGGACCCGGCAGCGAGGTGATCATCGCCTACGAACCGGTCCGGGCCATCGGCGCCCGCGAACCGGCCCCCGCGCAGCACGTACGCACGGTGGCCACCGCCATCGGCACCTGCCTGCGCGACCACGGTGTACGCGGCCGGGTGATCTACGGCGGCACCGCCGGGCCCGGCACCTTCGGCCGGCTGGCCGGCAGCGTGGACGGCCTGTTCCTGGGCCGCCTCGCCCACGACACCGGCAACCTGCGCCAGGTCCTCGAAGAAGTCGCCGCGGCCAGCGCCCCGCTTCCCCTCCGCCCCTAGGGAGTTCACCGTGCAGGACACGTACCGCATCGCCCTCGGCGCCGACGACGCCGCGATCGCCATGAAGGACGCGATGGCCGCGTACCTCACCGAACGCGGGTACCAGGTCACCGACCTGAGCGCCACGGACGGCGAGGACTACCCGGACGT
Source organism: Streptomyces sp. NRRL F-5755 (assembly GCF_001279365.1). Taxonomy (NCBI): domain Bacteria; kingdom Bacillati; phylum Actinomycetota; class Actinomycetes; order Kitasatosporales; family Streptomycetaceae; genus Streptomyces; species Streptomyces sp. NRRL F-5755. The sequence continues at coordinate 60,032 of NZ_LGCW01000273.1, forward strand.
CGCCGAGCGGGTGGCGCGCGGCGTCGCGCGCGGCGAGCACGAACGCGCGGTCCTGGTCTGCGGCACCGGCATCGGCATGGCCATCGCCGCCAACAAGGTGCCCGGCATCCGGGCCGCCCAGATCCCGGACAGCTACAGCGCGGAGCGCGCCCGCAAGTCCAACGACGCGCAGATCGCCTGCTTCGGCAGCCGCACCATGGGCGTCGAGGCCGCGCTGGTGTGCCTGGAACACTGGCTGGTCTCCGACTTCGCCGGGGGCGGCTCCGCGCCCAAGGTGGAGAAGATCAAGCAGGTCGAGTCGCGCAACCTGACGTCCCCCGGCGTGCCCACGGCCTGACCCCGTCCGCCCCGTCCCTCCCCCCTCCCCTCCGAAAGGTGGTCACGACCATGCGCGCAGTCCTCATCGAGGAGCCGAACAAACTGTCCGTCAGCCAGGTTCCCGACCCGGTGCCCGGTCCCGGCGACGTGGTTCTCAAGGTCACCGCCGCCGGGCTGTGCGGCACCGATGTGCACATGCTGGCGGGCGAGTTCGGGCCGACGCGGTACCCGGTCGTTCCCGGGCACGAGTTCTCCGGCGAGGTGGTGGCGGTGGGCTCCGCCGTGACCGGTTTCGCCGAGGGCGACGCGGTCGCCGCCGACCCGGCCGTCTACTGCGGCACGTGCCACTTCTGTTCCATCGGCCACGGCAACCTCTGCGAGCAGTGGGGCACCATCGGCATCACGATGGACGGCGCCGCCGCCGAGTACGTCCGGGTCCCGGCCGGCAACTGCTACCGCCTTCCGGAGACCGTCGCCCTCCGCCACGCCCCGCTGATCGAACCGCTGTCCACCATCCTGCGCGGCTTCGACCTCGTCGGCCCCAAGCTGGGCGACCACTTCCTGATCTACGGCGCGGGCACGATGGGCCTCCTCTACCTCCAGGTCGCGCAGCGTGCGGGCGCCGCCTCGGTGTCGGTGGTGGACATCAACAAGGACCGGCTGAAGGTCGCCCGCGAACTGGGCGCCGACGCGGTCGCCACCAGCGCGGACGCGCTGTCCGCCGACCACCCGCTGGGCTGGCAGGTGGTCACCGACTGCACCGGCAGCGTACGGGCCATCGAGGACGGCCTGACCCGCCCCATCCGCGGCGGCACGTTCCAGCAGTTCGGCTGCGCGCCCGACCAGGAGACGGCCCGCTTCTCCCCGTTCCGGATCTACAACGACGAGATCCGCATCGTCGGCAGCATGGCCATCCTGCACACCTACGGCCGGGCGGTCGAGATGCTGGGCAAGGGCATCATCGACTGCGAAAAGATGATCACCCACCGCTTCGGCCTCGACCAGTACGCCGAGGCCCTGAAGACGTTCGAACTGGGCACGGGCCGCAAGCTCCAGATCGTCCCGAACGGGGAGGCGGGCTGAACCAAGAAGCCACGTACGCAGGGAAAACGCAACTTCGACAGGGCCCGCGGAGGCAGCTACCTTCACCTGGTCTCCGGCGATCACCCACGGTCGCACAGGAGTTCCTTCGGGCTGAGCCCCCGAGGATCCACACCAGGCATCCCCAACCAGGGAGAGACGCATGCCTCATCTCGCGCTGTACACCTTCGGCGTCCTGAAGTCTCCCATCACCGATCCCACACCTCTCACACGCGAACTCCGCGAGAGCGGCGAGGCCGTCTACCGGACGATCAGCCGGCACCCCGGGTACCTCGCCCGTGCTGTACCGGCGGACCGCGACCGGGGCTCACACTTCGACCTGGACTGGGGTGCGTGGGGGGAGTTCGCCGTACCGGCCTGGTACGGCAAGGGCCGTACGGTGGAAACCGCCGCCCTGGACGCGACCCTCTCGCTCTGGACCGGCCTGCGCCCCGCCTTCGACGCCATCTACACCGGCCTGCACCGTGCGGCGCTGAACAGGCGTCACGACTGGTTCGAGAGGACGGGGCACCCGAGCTATGTGCTCTGGTGGGTCTCCGACGGCGCGATACCCACCTGGCAGGAGGGGGTCTCCCGGCTGGAACACGTCCACGACCACGGCTCCGCGCCGCACGCCTTCACCTTCCGGCACCCGTTCACCCCGGACGCAACTCCGACCAGCATCAAAGGCGCCGGACCGCACGGCGACCAGGTTCGCTGACCGACAGGAAAGCAGCACGCCCGCCCATCAGCCCCTCCGCGCCCCCTCCCCGAAGTAGTCCCCCGCCCCCAGATCCTCCAGAAGACCGGGGTGTACGGGCTCCCAGCCCAGTTGTTTCCTGGTCAGGGTGCTCGACGTGGGGTTGTCGAGCGGGACCAGGGCGCCGAGGAAGCCGAAGTGGGTGGTTGCCTCGTCGGGGGCGAGTGTGGTGGTGGGCAGGCCGAGGCCGTGGGCGATGGCTTCGGCTATGGCGCGGAACGGGATGCCCTGCTCGGCTGTTCCGTGCAGGGTCGTGCCGGGCGGGGCGGACTCCAGGGCCAGGCGGAACAGGCGGGCGGCGTCGCGCCGGTGGACGGCGGGCCAGTGGTTGGAGCCGTCGCCGATGTACGCCGAGACGCCCTTCTCGCGGGCGGTGGCGATCAGGTGCGGGACGAAGCCCCGGTCGCCCTCGTCGTGCACGGTCGGTGCGAGCCGTACGACCGAGGTGCGCACGCCGCGCCGCGCCAGCGACCTGGCGGTGTTCTCCGACGCCATCCGCGGTCCGTCCGCGCCGGGCGCGGGCAGGTCCTCCTCGGTTGCGGTACGGCCCGGTGCGAGCGACGCGAGCATCAGGGTTCCCGAGGTGATCACGAGGGGCTTGCCGGTGCCTTCGAGTGCGGCTCCGAGCGCTTCGACGGCGCTCAGGTCCAGCTTGGCGGCGCCGGCGAAGGCCGCCTGGTCCGAGAAGTCGTGGTGGTAGGCGAGGTGGATGACGCCGTCCGCCGCGGCCGCGCCGTCCCGCAGGCTGCCGGGGTCGTCGAGGGTGCCGCGGTGCACCGCGGCGCCGGCGGCGGTCAGTGCCGCGACGGCCCGGTCCGAGCGGGCCAGGCCGAGGACCGTGTGACCGGTGCCGAGGAGTTCCCGTACCACCGCGGTTCCGATGAACCCGGTCGCTCCGGTGACGAATACGCGCATGCTGCGCTCCTTGGATGAAATGGCGTGCGGAACCGGCCTTTGGGGGCGGTGCGTGGAGGCGCTCCGGGCCGGTGGTCCCATCGTCTGCGGACGGCCCGGCCGCAGTCCAAAGCCTGTTGCGTATGGCGGCATACGGTTCGGGCATCACCCCTGGTCGGAGCGGCTGCACACGGCGGATGCGAGGGCGACGGGGTTACGCTTCGGGCATGTCCGGTTCCCCGCCCGCACCCGACCTCGACCTCCGCCTGGTGCGCTACTTCACGGCCGTGGCCGAGCACCGGCACTTCGGCCGCGCCGCCGAGGCCCTGCGCATCACCCAGCCGTCCCTGAGCCGCCAGATACGCAACCTCGAACGGCAGCTGGGCGCCCGGCTGCTGGACCGCACCCCGCAGGGCAACCGGCTCACCGAGGCCGGGGAGATCTTCCTGCCCCGTGCCAAGGCGCTGCTGCGCTCCGCCGCGCAGGCCGCGGCCGCCACGCGCGCCGCCGCCGAACCCACCGGCATCACCGTCGGATACACGACCGGCGTCTTCGTCACTCCGGCGGTGCGGGAGCTGCGCCGCCGGCATCCGGACGCCGAGGTGCGCACCGTCCACGTGGATCTCCAGGACGTACGCGCCGCGCTGCTCGACCGCCGGGTGGACGCGCTGGTGTGCCGGCTGCCGTTCGCGACCGGCCGGCTGGACGTGACGGTCCTGTACGACGAGCCCCGGATGCTGCTGGTGCCGCTCGACCACCGGCTCGCCGGCCGGGAATCCGTCACCTTCGACGACATCGCCGACGAGCCCGTGCCCCGGCTGCGCCGGGCCGATCCGCACTTCGAGGCGTTCTGGCGCATCGATCCCCGGCCCGACGGGCGCCCGGCCCCCACCGGCCCGCTGATCGACGGCCTGGAGGACAAGTTCGAAGTCGTCGCCGCGGGTCAGGCAGTGGCTATTTCGGCCGGGCCGCGTGCCCACGGGCTGCGCCCGGACATCGCCGCGATCCCGTTGCGCGACGCCGAGCCGAGCCATGTCGTCCTGGCGACGCGCGCCGGTGACCGCAGTCGCCTGGTGGCGGCCTTCCGTACGGCGGCTCGCGACCATCTGACCGGCCCGGCGGACAGCCGCTCCCGTACGGGTAGGTGAAGCACGTCCGCGAGCACCGCCCGTCGAAGGAGGCCGCACCATGTCCGGTCACGATCCGCTCTCTCCTGAGGAGCGCGCCGTCGTCGATGTCGTCCGGGACTTCGTGGACCGCGATGTACGGCCGGTGGCGCGCGAGTTGGAGCATGCGAACCGCTATCCGGAGCAGCTTGTCGAGCGGATGAAGCAGCTCGGTGTCTTCGGGCTCGCGGTGCCCGCCCCGTACGGCCCCGCCCCCGTTTCCGCGCCCTGCTTCGCCCTGGTCACCGAGGAGTTGGCGCGCGGCTGGATGAGCCTGGCCGGCGCCATGGGCGGCCATACGGTGGTGTGCTCCCTGCTCGTCCGGTACGGCACGCCGGAGCAGCGGGAGCGGTGGCTGCCGCGGCTGGCCACCGGTGAGGTACGGGCCGCGATGGCGCTCACCGAGCCGGGCGGCGGCTCGGACCTCCAGGCGCTGCGTACCACCGCGCGCCGCGCCGCCGACGGCTCGTACGTCGTCCAGGGCGCCAAGACCTGGATCACCAACGCCCGCCGGGCCGGCCTGATCGCGCTGCTGGTGAAGACCGACCCGGCGGCCGACCCCGCGCACCGCGGCATGTCCGTCCTGCTGGCCGAGCACGGCCCGGGGATGACCGTCTCACGCGATCTGCCGAAGCTCGGCTACAAGGGCGTGGAGAGCTGTGAGCTGGCGTTCGACGGTTTCCGGGTACCGGGGGACGCGCTGCTCGGCGGCCGGGAGGGGCAGGGGTTCGGGCAGATGATGCGCGGGCTGGAGATCGGCCGGATCCAGGTCGCCGCGCGGGCGGTGGGCGTCGGGCGGGCCGCCTTCGAGGATTCCGTACGGTACGCGCGGCAGCGGGAGAGCTTCGGCAAGCCGATCTGGCGGCACCAGGCGGTCGGCAACCTGCTGGCGGACATGGCCACGTCGCTGTCGGCGGCGCGCCAGCTGGTCCTGCACGCGGCGCGGACGTACGACGGCGGGCAGCGGGCCGATCTGGAGGCGGGCATGGCGAAGCTGTTCGCGTCCGAGACGGCGATGCGTGTCGCCCTGGACGCGGTGCGGGTGCACGGCGGGTACGGCTATTCCACCGAGTTCGACGTGGAGCGGTACTTCCGCGACGCGCCGCTGATGATCGTCGGCGAGGGGACCAACGAGATCCAGAAGGATGTGATCGTGCGGCAGCTGATGCGGCGCGGCGGGCTGTGAGCGGGCGCGCGGGCGGGCCGCTCAGATCGCGCGGTCCCGCCCGGCCCAGTAGGGCTCGCGCAGCCGCCGCTTGAACAGCTTGCCGGACTCGTCGCGCGGCAGGCTCTCCTCGAAGGCCACCACCTTGGGCACCTTGTACGAGGCGAGCCGGTCGGCGACCTGGGCCCGTACGTCCTCGGCGGTGAGGTCGGCACCGGGCTCCGGCTGGACGTGGGCGGCGAGCGACTCGCCGAACTCCTCGTCGGGGATGCCGAAGACGGCCACGTCCCGCACCCCGTCGAGACCGAGCAGGCAGCCCTCGATCTCGGCCGGGTAGATGTTGACGCCGCCGGAGATGACCAGGTCGCTGCGGCGGTCACTGAGGTAGAGGTAGCCGTCCGCGTCGAGGTGGCCGATGTCGCCGATGGTGACGTAGCCGGGCATCCGCTCGGCCTCCATCGCCGCGCGCTTGGCCGGGTCACCGAGGTAGGTGAACTGCGGCCAGGTGTCGGACGGCTTGAGATAGACGTCGCCGGTGCGGCCGGTGGGCAGCGGTGCCCCGTCGGGGCCGAGGACCGTCACCGCCGAGGTCTCCACGGCGCGGCCGACCGTACCGGGGTGCGCCAGCCACTCCTGGCTGTCGCACCAGGTCACGGCGCCGGTTTCGCTGCCGCCGTAGTACTCGCGCAGTACCGGCCCCAGCCAGTCGATCATGGCGTACTTGACGTGCGGCGGACAGGGCGCGGCGGCGTGCACGACGGAGGTGAGCGAGGACAGGTCGTAGCGCTCGCGGACCTCCTTGGGCAGCCGCAGCAGCCGTACGAACATGGTCGGCACCAGCTGCGCCTGCTCGATCCGGTGGCGCTCGACCAGCCGCAGGAACTCCTCGGCGTCGAAGCGCGGCATCAGGGTGATGTCCAGGCCGCCGGCCAGGGCGAGGACGGCGTGCTGGCTGGGTGAGGCGTGGTACAGCGGCGCGGGGATCAGGGTGCGGCCGCCGGGGCGCACCGCGAAGTATGCGAGGAACTTCGCCACCGACTCGGCGAGTTGTTCCTGGCCGACCGGATCGCGCAGCACGCCTTTCGGGCGGCCGGTGGTTCCCGAGCTGTAGATCACGGTGGAGGGGCGGCGGGCGGCGGCCTCGGTGAGCGGCGGGTGCCCGGCGAGCCAGGTGTCCAGGAGCGGATGGTCGCCGGTGACCGGCGGACACGGGAATCCGCAGGCCGCGGCGATGCCGTCGGGCACCGGAACCTCGATGAGGCGGGCCCGGCCGGGCAGCGCGGCGGCGACCGCGGGCAGCAGGTCGGTGTGCGCGAAGACGACCTTGCTGTCGCTGTCGCCGAGCACATGGCTCAGCTCGTCGTGCCGGAAGTGCCAGTTGACGGGGACGGCCGAGGCACCGAGCAAAGCTGCCCCGGCGGCGATCTCCAGGTGCGCGGGTTCGTTCCGCAGCACGATCGCGATACGCTCCCCGGGCTCGACACCCAGCGCACGCAGCCCCGACGCGATACGGGCGGACCGCTGCCGAAACGCCGGATACGAGCGCTCGACCCCGGCACAACGAATGGCAGGGGGCATGGCGGCGACATCCATGTAGCCTCCAGACGATTGCGACTCGCGCCCATTGAACAGGCGCTTCCACCCGGCCGCCAGAGTACTGACAACCCGTCAGGAAGAGGACGGGGCAGGGCGGCTGCGAGGGAGCGGGCAGGACGGTGGCCGTCCGGCGTCCGGGGGCCGACATCCGAGGTATGGCCTTCGTATGGCCGCCAACCGTCCGGTTTGAGCCAGCCGTTCGCCTCCGGTGCTCCGATGTCTGTCCCGCCGAAGGGCTTCCGGCGCCGGTGCGGTGGCCGCACCATGCGGGGGACACAACGGCATGCACATGACCGGCCGGTGTCCGGAGGCCGGCCGGTGACCGACCGCAAAGGAGCACGCGATGCGCAGCCGTACGAGACCGGCCCGGCTCCTCGGGTTGCTGGGCGTGGTGCTGGGACTGCTCGGCGCCCTGCTGACCGGCGAGGCCACCGCAACGGGCGGCACGCCCGGCCCCGCGCCCCGCGCCGCGGCCGCCGGACCGGGCACGAACCACGCCGTCGACGACCCCTTCACCTCCGGGCGCACGTCCTGGTGGCGCCAGGCCCGTTTCGGCATGTTCATCCACTTCGGCGCGTACTCGAATCTGGAGGGCGAGTACACCCGTCCGGACGGCACGGTGTGCCGCAACGCCGAGTGGATCAAGCGCCAGTGCGCCATCCCCACCGACGTGTACGAGCGGCGGGCCGCCACCTTCGACCCCGCGGCGTTCGACGCCGAGGCGGTGGTCAGGACGGCCAAGGAGGCGGGCCAGCGCTACATCGTGATCACGTCCAAGCACCACGACGGCTACGCGATGTGGCCGACGAAGCAGAACCGCTGGAACCTGCGCGACCACTCCGCCTTCGACCCGCACCGCGACATCCTCGCCGAGCTGAAGCGGGCCGCCGACGCGGCGGGCATCAAACTCGGCTTCTACTACTCGATCTGGGACTGGCACGACCCCGACTTCGCGGACCCGGCCACCTTCCCGCGCTACAAGAAGCGGATGTACGCGCAGCTCAAGGAGCTGGTGGACGGGTACGACCCGGCGCTGCTGTGGTTCGACGGCGAGTGGGACGCGGACAACCCCGTCAACCGCTGGTCGCCACGGGACGGCGCCGGCCTCCAGGCGTATCTGCACCGCCTGGACCCCGGTCTGATCGTCAACAACCGGGTCGGCAAGAAGCGCGTCGTGGACGGCGACTACGGCACGCCCGAGCAGGAGATCCCCGGCGAGCCGGTGGCCGGCCAGCTGTGGGAGAGCTGTATGACGCTCAACGACCACTGGGGGTTCGCCCGGTACGACACCAACTGGAAGTCCACCGCCACCGTCGTGCGCAGCCTCCTCGCCGTCGCCGGACGCGGCGGCAACTACCTCCTGAACGTGGGCCCGGACCGGCACGGCCGTATCCCGCAGGCGTCCGTGGACCGGCTGCGGGCCACCGGACGCCGGCTGGCCGCGCACGGGCGGGGCGACGCGGTGTACGGCGCCGGGCACACCGGGCTGGTCGCCGAGCCCGCGTGGGGCACGGTCTCCCGCAAGGGCGACGCCCTGTACGCGTCCGTCACCGCCTGGCCCACGCCCGGGAAGCCCTTGCACCTGACCGCCAGGGCGCCGCTGCGCATCACGTCCGCCCGGGTGCTGGGCAGCGAGCAGAAGATCACCGTCACCCCGGCGGGCGACGGTTTCGACCTCATGCCGTCCGGCCCGCCCACCGGCCCCGAAGCGACCGTCGTCCGGCTCGCCGTCCGGCCGCCGGCCGCCGCGCCCGCCGGGCACGGCACCGGGCTGACGGCCCGGAGCTGGGCGAACGAGGACTTCGGCGGGCCGCCCGCGGTGACCACCATCGACCCGGTGCTCAACATGTCCTACCGCTTCGACGGTTCCCCGGCCGCCCGCATCCCCGCCGACCACTTCGCCACCCGCTGGACCGGCGCCCTCCGGCCGCGCTACAGCGAGACGTACACCCTCACCACCGTCTCCGACGACACCGTACGGGTGTGGGTGGACGGCCGGCTCGTCATCGACGACGGCACCGCGCACGGGCCGCGCACCGACCGGGCGGCCGTGGCGCTGACCGCCGGGCACCGGCACGCGGTCCGCGTCGAGCACACGGAGCGGACCGGCGAGGCGCATCTGAAGCTGCTGTGGTCGAGTCCGAGCCAGGAGCAGCAGATCGTGCCGCGCGGCGCGCTCTACCCGTCGTGAACGCGACCGTGCGTCGCGCCGCGGTCGCCGCCGTACCCGCTCCTATCCTCGGTGAGCATGAGCCAACACGAAAAGGACAAGAACGGTTCCGATACGGGCGGAACGGGTGATCACGATGTGCTGCTGCGCCGGCACGGCGAGGCCATCGCCCTGTTCGGCAGCCGGGTCCACCGGGTGCGCGACGGCCAGTGGGACGCCCCGACGCCGTGCGCCGAGTGGTCGGTGCGCGACCTGGTCGGCCATCTGACGGTGGAGCAGCTGTGGGTGCCGCGCCTGGTGCGGGACGGCGCCACGATCGAAGAGGTGGGGGACGACTACGACGGCGACCAGCTCGGTGACGACCCGGCCGGGGCGTGGGACCGCGCGGCGGTGGCCGCGGTGGCGGCGTTCTCCGAGCCGGGTGCGCTGGACCGGACGGTCCACCTGTCCTCGGGGTCCAGTTCGGCCGCGGCGTACTGCTCGCAGATGATGATGGACGCGGTGGTCCACTCCTGGGACCTGTCACGGGCCATCGGCGCGGACGAGCAGCTGCCGCCGGAGCTGGCGAGCGCGGCGCTGCGCGAGGTCGAGCCGTACGCGGACGCACTCGCGGACACGTCCATGTTCGCCGACCCCGTGACGCCACCGCCCGGAGCGGACGACCTGACCCGGCTGCTGTGCCTGCTGGGCCGCCAGCCGTGAGAGGCCCGGCGGCGCCGGGAGAACGCCGGCCGGTGTCCGCGGGCCGTCCGGGCCCGCGGAGGTCCGCCGGCCGGCGCGGTCAGTCGATGCCGCGGAAGATGTAGGGCTCGGCCGGGTCGTCGTCGCAGCCCGCGACTCTGACCGGGACACAGCGGCCCCAGACCTCCAGGTTGCGGACTTCCCCGATCCGGCCCGGGCGCTCGCTCCGCTTGGGCCGCGGCTGTTTGCGTTGCGCGTTTTCCAATGCCACCACGCACTCCTTCATCAAGGGGACACTTCCGACGCGGTGGCGCCTTCGCACGAACCGGGACGTCGGCCAGGGTTCGTGGCGCTTCCCGCGACGGGCCAAGGGTGTTGGCATCTCCCAGACAGGTCGTCCGTCGTCCACCAGATTAACGACCGCGACCGACGCGCGCTCGACATTTACCGGTAATGGCCGCAAGTCGGGGGTAATGCCTAGATTCCGCCGGGAGCCGCCCGCCTCCGCCGGGCCGGGGCGAAGGGAGCCCCAGATCCCAAGGCGGGCACGGGCCGGCGCACCACCGGCGTTCACCCGTTTGCCGTACGGGACGCGGTCAGCGGTACGGCAACCGGCGGACGGAGGCCCGCCGCCCCCGTGGGCGCTACTTCAGCAGCCGAGACATCCGCCGGTCGGCCAGCAGCTTGCCGCCGGTCTGGCACGTGGGGCAGTACTGGAGCGAGGAATCGCTGAAGGAGACCTCGCGGACGGTGTCGCCGCAGACCGGACACGGCTCGCCGGTCCGGCCGTGCACCCGCAGCCCGCTCTTCTTCTCCTTCTTGAGCTGCCCGGCGGCCACGCCCCGGGACCGCTCCACCGCTTCCCTGAGCGTGTCCCGTACGGCGGTGTAGAGCCGGTCCGTGTCCTCGGCGTCGAGACGGGCCGCGGGCTTGAACGGCGACATGCGGGCGGCGTGCAGGATCTCGTCGGAATAGGCGTTGCCGATTCCGGCCAGCACGCTCTGGTCGCGCAGGAATCCCTTGATCTGGCGCCGCTCCCCTTCGAGCAGGCCCGCCAGGGACTCCCGTGTGAAGTCCGCGGCGAGCGGGTCGGGGCCGAGGCGGGCGATGCCGGGGACCTCGGCGGGGTCGGTCACGCAGTAGACGGCCAGGCGCTTTTGCGTACCGGCCTCGGTGAGGTCGAAGCCGGGCGCCGGGCCGTCCCCGTCGGCGCTCAGCCGTACGCGCAGGGCCAGCGGCCCCTTGCCGGGGCGCGGCGGGGCCTCCGGCAGCGCGTCCTGCCAGCGCAGCCAGCCCGCGCGCGCCAGATGGACGACCAGGTGCAGGCCGCCGACGCTCAGGTCCAGGAACTTCCCGTGCCGCTCCACCGCCGTGACCGTGCCGCCTTCGAGGGCGGTCAGCGGCGGGTCGTACGTCTTGAGCACGTTGACGGCGGTCGGCTGGGCGCATTCCAGGACGTGGCCGACGGCGTGCGCGTCGAGGAATTCCCGCAGGGCTTCGACTTCCGGCAGTTCGGGCATGCCTCCAGCCTGCACGGTGCGGCGGTCCGGTACATCTCGTGCGCGCCGCGCGCCGGACCGGCGGCAGGGCGCCCCGGCGGTGCTAGGGATAGGTCGTGTGGACTGGCTGACGGAAAGCGACGTGTGGCTGGGCCGGCTGGTGTTCCAGCGGCTGCTGGCCGTGCTGTACCTGGTGGCGTTCGTGGCGGCGGCGCGGCAGTTCCGCGCGCTGATGGGCGAGCGCGGTATGACGCCGGTGCCGGACTTCGTGCGCCGGGTGCCGTTCCGCAAGGCGCCGTCGGTGTTCCAGTGGCGTTACTCGGACCGGTTCTTCGCCCTGTGGTGCTGGGCCGGTGCCCTGCTGGCCGTTGCCGTGGCGGCGGGGGCGGCGGACGCCGTGCCGCTCGGGGCCGCGATGGCGATGTGGGCGGTGCTGTGGGCGATGTACCTGTCCATCGTCAACGTCGGACAGACCTGGTACGGCTTCGGCTGGGAGTCCCTGCTGCTGGAGACCGGCTTCCTGGCCGTCTTCCTCGGCAACGACGACATCGCGCCGCCGGTGCTCGTCATGTGGCTGCTGCGGTGGCTGCTGTTCCGCGTGGAATTCGGGGCCGGGCTGATCAAGATGCGCGGCGACCACTGCTGGCGCGATCTGACCTGCCTGTACTACCACCACGAGACGCAGCCCATGCCGGGCCCGCTGAGCTGGTTCTTCCACCGGCTGCCCAAGCCGCTGCACCGGGTCGAGACGGCCGCCAACCACGTCGCGCAACTCGGCCTGCCCGTCCTGCTGTTCACCCCGCAGCCGGTGGCGACCTGGGCGGCGCTGGGCATCGTCGTCACGCAGCTGTGGCTCGTGCTGTCCGGCAACTTCGCCTGGCTGAACTGGCTGACCATCGTGCTGGCCCTGTCCGCGGTGGACGCCTCCCGGATCGCCGACGCGCCCGCGTTCGCCGCCACCCCGGTCTGGTTCGGCGTGCTGACCGTGCTCCTCACCGTCTTCGTCGCCTGCCGCAGCTACCGTCCCGTACGCAATCTGCTGTCCCGGCAGCAGGTGATGAACACCTCCTTCGACCCGCTGCACCTGGTCAACTCCTACGGGGCCTTCGGCAGCGTCACCCGGGTGCGCCGGGAGATCGTGGTCGAGGGCACCGACTCGCCGGTGGCCTCGCCGGACGCGGTGTGGCGGGAGTACGGGTTCCGGGGCAAGCCGGGCGACGTACGGCGCGTGCCGCGCCAGTACGCGCCGTACCACCTCCGGCTCGACTGGCTGATGTGGTTCGCGGCGCTCTCCCCCGCCTATGCGCGCAGCTGGTTCGGGCCGTTCGTGGAGCGCCTGCTGGCGAACGACCCCGACACGCTGCGGCTGCTGCGCCACAATCCGTTCCCGGACGCGCCGCCCGCGCTGGTGCGCGCCCGGCTGTTCCAGTACCGGTTCACGACGTGGCGGGAACGGCGGGAGACCGGTGCGTGGTGGCACCGTACGGAGCTGCGGGACTTCCTGAAGCCGACGGGAGCAGTTCGGCGCGGAAGGCGATGACCATGTCGCGGGCGTGCCGCAGCCCGATCCGCCCGAAGTCGCGCTCCAGCTCGTCCAGTTCGGCGAGCGTCTCGTCCTTCGAACCGCCCAGCCGGGAACGGGACTTGACCAGGCCGAGGCGGGACAGGGCGGTGCCGCGCGGCTCCCGCATCGCCTCGAACTCGCGCAGCGCCCCGGCGTAGACCTCGCACGCCTCGGCGTACCGGCCGGCCCGGAACAGGACGTTGCCGCGCATCTTGCGGTTGTAGGCGAGGGCGCTCGCGAGGTCCATGGTGCGGCAGATCGTCTCGGCCTCGGTGAGCAGCGACAGCGCCCGCTCCGTGTGGCCCTGTACGGACAGGACATCGGCCACGCCGCGCAGCGACCAGGCGCGGCCCCGCGCGTCGTCGCCGTCTGCGGCGATCCGCGCGGACTCCTCGAACAGCTCCAGGGCCTTGGCGTAGTCGCCGGTGTTGCGGTGCATCTGCGCTATGCCGGACATCGCCCACACCATGTGGCGGGCCTCGCCGTGCCTGCGCGCCTGTTCGAGCAGCTGCTCGTGCAGGTCGGCGACGGCTTCGTAGTCGCCCTGTATGCGGCCGGTCTCGGCGAGCCCGGCGAGGGAGTAGCCGTGCGCCAGGCGGTCGCCGCCCGCGTCGGCGAGGGCGACGGCATGGGCCAGCAGCCTGCGGGCCAGCGCGAGGGAGCCGCACTGGCGGGCGAGCGTGCCGCCGCTCCACAGGGCCCAGGACATCGCGCCGCTGTCACCGGCGGCGCGGGCGCTGCGGTAGCTCTCGTGCCAGGCCGTACGCGCGTCGTCCACCCGCCCCAGGCGCCGGTTGGCCTCGGCGACGGCGAGCGAGGCCCGGGCGCGCTCCAGGTCGGTACGGGCGTCGCGCCGCGCGCGGTCGGCCGTGGCGAGCACGTCCTCGTAGGACGAGTTCACGTTCAGGGCCGCGCCCAGCTCGCCTTGGTACTCCGGGGCGAATGCCTTGCCGTACATGTCTTCCGTGGCCTCCTGATCGCGCATGTGCTTGATCACGAAGCTACGAGGCGACGGGGGTGCGGCGAATCCCTCCGCGGATTGGTCATGCCGTATGCCTCGGGTCCTACGCGAGAGGGACCGGATCATCATCGGGACGTACGGGGAACCCGGCCTTCCGGCCGACCGGCTCAGGCGGCGGGGCCCGCGTGCTCCGGGGCCGGGCCGCCGACGGCCCCGGCCGGGCCGGGTGCCGTGCGCGCGGGGCGGCGGGCGAAGCGCCGGTTCAGCGGACGCTCGACGAAGCGGTACACGATCAAGGCGGTGAGCTGGGACAGGACGGCGCAGGCGGCGGCCAGCGCCAGGCTCGTGGGGATCGTGAAGGCGCGCTCGTAGCCCAGCAGATAGCGGAAGGCCAGCAGCAGCGGCCAGTGAATGATGTACAGGGCATACGAGGCTTCGCCCAGGGCGACGAAGGCCGGGCGGGCCAGGGGGCGCGGGGTCTCGCAGCCGTCGGCGAGCGCCAGGTGGGCGATCACCAGCGCCAGGGGAATCGCCCCGAGGGCTCCGTAACGGAGCGGCGGCGGGCAGAGCGGGGCCAGGCCGACGGCCGAAGCCGGCAGGACGAGGAGAAGAGCGCGCGGGACCCGGGGCCAGCGGCCGGCGGCGACCAGGCGGGCAGTGATGATGCCGAGCATGAATTCCGCCAGCCGCATCGGCGGAAAGAAATAGCAGAGCCACATGCTGTCCCGGCCCAGGTCGACGCCCCGGCCGAGTGCCGGTGCGGCCACCGTCAGGGCCGTGAGCGGCAGCGTCAGTACGGCGGCGGCCAGGGCCGCCCAGCACAGCCCGAGGCGCGCCGCGGGGATCTTGCGGGCGGCGGCGACCAACAGCGGGAACAGCGCGTAGAAGAACATCTCGCAGGAGATGGACCACGACGGCGAGTTGAAGCACGCGTCCAGCGCCGTCCCGGGAGTCCAGCCCTGGAGCAGGAGCAGGCTGATCATGCCGAAGCGCGGCCCGCAGTCCGTGGGCACGCCGTCGGGCAGGGCGGAGACCGAGGTCAGGGCGAAGAACGCCACTCCGCCCGCCCAGCCGAGCACATGGGCGGGGACGATCCGCCACAGGCGGCGGCGCCAGAAGGCGCGGACCGGTTCGCCCGGCCGGTGGGTCCAGGCGAGGACGAACCCGGAGAGCACGAAGAAGCCGCTGACCGCGCAGGCCGCGAGGGTCTGCGACGGATACAGCGCCGTGTGCACATCGGCGTCGGCGAACGGCGCCACGTCCACGAGCAGGTGCGAGACCAGCACCGGAAGGGCGAGGAAGAACCGCAGCCCCGTCAACGACGGCAGTCGCTGTCGCCCCGTCCGTTCCACATCCACCTCCGGGCCCCGCGGCACCTTCACTGCCGGGCCCATGCCCCGGGCGGATGCCCCGTCACCGCCGGAGCCGCACGGTTCCCCGGAAAGGGCGGAACAAGGGGGTGGGAGGAATACCGGCGGTGCGGGGGAGCACCCGGCTCCCCCGCACCCCCGTCCTGCGCCGTTCTTCTTCGTCGCGTGCACGAAGAGCTGTACGCCGTAGCCGTCCTTCTCGTCGTCGTGGACCGCGAAGGTGTCCCCGTCGCTGCGGAACGCGGCCCGCCCGGCGTAGACGTAACTCTTGCCGGACGAGGAGTGCCCCGGGTTCACCCACACGTCGAGTCCCTGCGCCCGGGGCTGTGCCTGTGCCTGCGAGAAGCCGACGGCGCCGAACGCGACGGCCACGCTGCGGCGTCACATACATGGGAGGACCGGCCGCCGTGCGGCAGCCGGTCCGTACTCCCGTGACGCGCAGGCCGTCCGCGGCGCCACGGACGGCCTGCCGGTGCCCACCGCTTCCCGCGGCGGTCCGCCCGCCCCCAGCCGGACCGCCGCTCCGGGAATGTGTCACGGAGAATTCCCGGAAGGGTGGGAAGGAAATGCGTGCCGCGGAACCACCGCGTTCAGCCGGCGTTCTACCGGTGGACGTGCAGCCGCATTCCGGGGTAGATCAGGTTGGGATTCGCTCCGATCACCTGGCGGTTCAGCCGGTAGAATTCCCGCCAGCCCCAGCCGTGGGCGTACGCGATTCCGCTGAGCGTGTCCCCCCGGTTCACCACGACCTGGCCACCGGATTTCCGGTGCGGCCGGGCCTTGTACTGCTTGTGCTGCCCGTACCCGCTGCCGTGGCGGTAGTGCCGCTGCCGCAGCCGCTCGCGGGCCGGGGCACCGGCGCGCGGCGCGGACCGCGGGACGCTCGCGTGCGGAGCGCTGTGCCGCGTGCCGGACCCGCGCAGTCCCAGGCGGGACGAGCAGGCCGGCCAGGCCCCCCAGCCCTGCCGCGCCAGCACCCGTTCCGCCACCCTGATCTGCTGGGCCTTCGAGGCCCGCGACGCCCGGGAGGCGTACCTGCCGCCCCCGAAGGAACGCCAGGTGGAGTGGGCGAACTGCAGCCCGCCCGAGAAGCCGTTCCCGGTGTCGATCCGCCAGTTGCCCCCGCTCTCGCACCCGGCCAGGCGGTCCCACGTGGTACCGCCGCGGGCTTCGGCCGGCCCTTCGGCCGCCACGTTCAACGCGCCGGCGGCCAGCAGGACCACTGCCGCCGTCGCCCCTCGGGCCCCGCGCCCCCGGACTTCACCGCGTCCGCTCGTTTCCGATCCCTGAGGATATTCCATCGATGTGCTCCCGTCCTTCACCGCGCGGTTTCCCGGCGGCCATGGGGATGCATGACATTCCGTCGGCGCACGCCTTTCCCGGCTTTTCCGCGGAGTTTCTCCCGTGTTTTCACCGGTCCGTGCGATGCGTTTTCCGGGCCGTCATGAATTCGACGAGTACGAGACAACCACGGGCACGGTCCGCATTGTCAGAGCGCGCGGTAGCGCCCGCGCCGGGCGGCCTGCCCCCGCACCGCCGGAGTGGAGGCAGACGGCGCCGCATGGCGCCCCCTCGTGCCGGGTAGGGGCGCACCCTCACCGGCGGCGCGCATGGCCTGCCCTGGCGTATCGAGCGCTTGTCCGAGCCGGGGGTGGCCGCGGAGCGCACCGGGGGGCCCGGGGCACGCGCGGCGGGGGTCCGCACGCACCGCGCACGGGCCCCGGGGGCGGTGCACCACCGCCGTCCCCAGGGAGGGTTTCGGTGCACCGGCGGTGTGCCGCCCGGGTCACACCGGTACGAGCGTGACCTCGGTCGCCTTCACACTCACCCAGACCTCGGTGTCCTCGGCCAGCCCCAGTTCCGCCGCGGCCTGCGGGGTGATCTCGCCGACCAGGTCGGGCACCTGCGGCGAGGCGACCAGGACGCGCAGCCGGCTGCCGAGCGCGGTGATCTCCCGTACCCGTCCCGGCCAGACGTTGCGGGGGCTGCCGGAGGGGCGCTCGCGGTGCACGGAGACCGCTTCCGGGCCGATGATCGCCAGTGCGGCGGTGCCCTCGGGCAGCGGATCGGCGGCCACCAGCCGCCCGGTCCCGTCGAGCCGCAGACCGTCGGCGGTGGCCGTGCCGGACCAGGCGTTACGGCCGAGCATCCGCGCCACCCACGGCGAGCGCGGGTGCCGGGCGACCTCGGCGGGGGCCGCGTCCTGGAGGGCGCGGCCGTCCTCCAGGACCAGCACGCGATCGGCCAGCGAGACCGCCTCGACCGGGTCGTGGGTGACCATCAGGCAGACGCCGCCGAAGCCGGCCAGATGCCGGCGCAGGGTGTGCCGGACGTGCGCGCGGGTGCTCTGGTCGAGGGCGGCCAGCGGCTCGTCGAGGAGCAGCAGACGCGGACGGGCGGCCAGTGCGCGGGCCAGCGCGACGCGTCCGGCCTGGCCGCCGGAGAGCTGGGCGGGGCGGCGGTGCGCGAGGTGGCCGACGCCGAGCCGGTCCAGCCACCGCTGGGCCTCGCGGCGGGCCTCGGCACGGGCGGTGCCGTGGGCGCGCAGCCCGTACGCGGTGTTGCCGAGGGCCGTCAGGTGCGGGAAGAGCGCCCCGTCCTGCGGGACCCAGGCGACGTCGCGGCGGTGCGGCGGCAGCGTGGTCACCTCGCGCTCGCCGAGCGTCAGCGTGGCGTGCGCCCGGGGCGTGAGGCCGAGCAGGGCGCGCAACAGCGTGGTTTTGCCCGCGCCGTTGGGGCCGACGACGGCGATGGTGGTGCCTGGGGCGGCTTCGAGGGTGAGCCGGTTGAAGCCCGTGACGTCCGCGTGCAGCGGCCATCGCCCGGTGCTGGCGCCGCCGCCGGGGCCGTCGGTGGCGGTGGGGTCCGCGTCGGCGGCCCCGTTGTGCGCGGTGGTGGCGGCGGACGGGTCCGCGGGGGCGGACGGGCCGGGTGCCGCGGATGCGCCGGTCACGTGGTCCGGCCATGTGCCGTCGGCATCCGGCGCCCCGCCGCCCTCCGCGTCCGTGCGCGTCACCGCGCCGCTCGTGCGCCCCCGCACCGGGCCGCCCCCGCCCGCCCACCGGCCGCGCAGTGCGACCAGGACGGCCATCGCGACGACGAGCAGCAGCAGGGAGACGGAGGTGGCGGCCTCGGGGCTGTCCTGGAGGAGCAGGTAGACCTGGAGGGGCAGGGTCTGGGTGACGCCCGGCAGATTGCCCGCGAAGGTGATCGTCGCGCCGAACTCGCCGAGCGCCCGCGCCCAGGTCAGGGCGGCGCCGGCGGCGAGCCCGGGAGCGACCATGGGCAGCGTGACGGTGGTGAAGACGCGCAGCGGCCCGGCGCCGAGCGAGGCGGCCGTCTCCTCGTACCGCGCGTGCAGCCCGGCCAGCGCGCCTTCGAGGCTGATGACCAGGAACGGCATCGAGACGAAGGTGGCGGCGACCACCGCGCCCGCCGTGTGGAACGGCAGCTGTACGCCGAACCAGCTCTCCAGCCATCCGCCGAGCAGGCCCCGCCGCCCGAACCCGAGGAGCAGCGCCACACCGCCGACGGTCGGCGGCAGCACCATCGGCAGCAGCACCAGGGAGCGCACCAGCGCCTTGCCGGGGAAGTCGACGCGCGCCAGCAGCCAGGCGAGCGGCACGCCGAGCAGCAGGGACAGGCCCAGCGCCCAGCAGGAGACGACCAGCGAGATCCGCAGGGCTTCGACGACCCCGTCGGAGGTCAGGTGGGTGCCGAGTTCGCCCCAGGAGGTACGGGCCAGGATGCCGGCCATGGGCACCAGCAGGAACGCCACCGCCAGGACAGCGGGCACGGCCAGGGCCAGCGGGGCGCGCCGGCCGGGGACGGGCTTGCGGACGCGCCCGGGGAGGAGGGCACGCCCGGCGCCGGGTCCCCGGCCGGGCTCCGTGCCGGGGGTGCGGCCCCGGCCGTCGGCGGGCGTCCGGTCGCGTCCGGCGCCGGGCATCCGGTCGCGCTTCACGGCGTCGCGCTTCATGACATCGCGCTTCATGGCTTCGAGGGGATCATGGCGTGGCCGGTCCGTGCCGCGTTACGGCTGCTGGAAGCCCGCGTCGCGCAGGATCTTCTGCGCCTCGGCGCCGCCGAGCCACTTCACGAAGGCGTCCGCCTCCTTGGTGTGCCGGGAGACCTTGAGCGTGGCGGCCGGGTACTCGGCGATCGCGTTCTGCTCGTCCGGGATCTGTACGGCGTCCACCTTGTCCGGCGCGGTCATCGCGTCGGTGGCGTAGACGATGCCGGCGTCCGCCTCGCCCAGCTCGACCTTGCTCAGGACGCCGCGTACGTCCTGTTCCTGGGAGACCGGCTGGACCGTGATGTGCTGCCGGTCCAGGACCTTCTTGCTGTAGCGGCCGACGGGCACGGCAGGCGCGGCGAGCACGACCTTGAGCTTCTTGGCGGTGGCCAGGTCGGCCAGGCCCTTGACGTGCTTGGGGTTGCCCTCGGCGGTGGCGATCACCAGCCGGTTCTTGGCGATGATCTGCGGCTCGGCGGTCTTGCCCTTCAGGCCGTCCATGGTCCGGGTGTCCGCCGTGACCAGGGCGTCGGCCGGGAAGTCCTGGTTGACCTGGGCGGCGAGCTGCTGCGAGCCGGCGAAGGAGAACTTCACCGTGGTGCCGGGGTGTTCCTTGTGGTACGCGTCGGCGGCCTTGGCGAACACGTCGGTCAGGGACGCGGCGGCGAGCACCTTGATCGTGGTCTTGCCGCCGTCCGCGGCGGACGAGTCGTCGCCGCCCCCGCAGGCGGCGGTGAGCGGGGCGAGTACGGCGACGGTCAGGGCGGCGGCGAGGGCACGGCGCCGGGTGACGCCGGAGGTGCGGGACATCGGAATCGACTCCTTGGGGACGCGGGGCGGTGACGCGGGGCAGCGGCGGGCGTCAGGCGCGGTCGATGTGGACGTTGGTCGATTTCACGCGTGCGGTGGCCCGCATGCCGACCTCCAGTCCGAGTTCCTCCACCGCTTCCCGTGTCAGGAGGGAGACCAGCCGGTGCGGGCCGGCCTGGATCTCCACCTGCGCCGCGACGTCGCCCAGCTTGATCGCCGTGACGATGCCGGGGAAGGCGTTGCGGACCGAGGTGTGGGAGGTGTCGTCCTCCGAGGCGCCGTTCTTGGCGAGTTCGGTGGAGAACGCGGCCAGGTCGCGGCCGTCGATCAGCCGGCGGCCGGTTTCGTCCCGGTGGGTGGGGACCCGGCCGGCGTCGGCCCAGCGGCGGGCCGTGTCGGGGCTGACGCCGAGCAGGCGTGCGGCCTGGCCGATCGTGTAGGACTGCATGTGCGGCACCGTATGGCAGATGCTGTCTCATCTGCAATTACTCCGTGGGAATGCACCTGGCAGATGCGAGCCGGGTTGGAGGATGCGCCAAGTACGGGCGCGGGGCGCCGAAGGGGCCCCGGGGTGGGCCGGGTCCGTGGCGCGGGGGCGCGGACCGGACAGACCAGGGGGCGGAGCATCGGACGTGTGGACGAAGCCGTACTCTTTTGGGAGGGATTTGGGAGGGCATGGCGTAACACGGAGGGAGCGCGACCCGATGGGTACTCCTACTTCTTCAGCCCGCTCGGCGGTCCGCAGCCGGTCGATCATGAGGAGGCTGCGGCCGGAGGCCGCGCGCGACGCCGTGCCGCCGGCGCATGAGCGCCCCGTCCTGCACACGGTCCCGCACCCCTCCCCGGACCGCCCCCTTCCGCTGCGCCTCGCCGACCTCGCCGTCGCCGCCTGCACCGCGCAGACGGTGCTCGCCCCCAAGCCGGACCCGCTCGCGCTGCACGCCGCCGAGCTGCTGCACGCCCCCTTCGCCTCCATGGCCGAGGCCGCCATGGGCCGGCCGCTGGACCGGCGGCTGCGCGAACAGCTCGGACGGCTGGGCCGGGCGGGCGAGCAGCGCGCGCTCCAGGCGGGCCCGGGCGCGCCCGGCAAGCGCGGCGCGCTGTGGTCCGTGGGCCTGCTGGTGGCGGGCGCCGCCGCCACGAACTGCCGCTCCGACGTGGAAACCTGTGAGGCGGCGGCCACCCTGGCGCGCCTGCCGGACGGTGGCGCCCCCGCCGCCAGCCGGTCCCCGGGCGGCCGTGCCCGGCAGTACTACGGCGTTCCCGGCGCCGTCGGCCAGGCCCGCTCCGGCTTCCCGAACGTCCTGGGCGTGGCGCTGCCCGCGCTGCGCCAGTCGCGCGCGGCGGGCGCCTCCGAAGTGACGGCCCGTATGGACGCGCTGCTGGCGCTGCTGTCCACCCTCGACGACACGACCCTGCTGCAACGGGGCGGTTCGCAGGGCCTGCTGTCGGTGCAGATGGACGCGCGCGACGTCCTGTCGTCGGGCGGTTTCGGCACCCCGCGCGGACGCAAGGCTTTCGTCCGGCTGGACGCGCGGATGACCCGCAACGGGCTCACGGCCGGGGGCAGCGCCGCGCTCCTGTCGGCGACCCTGTTCCTGGACTTCCTGTTCGAGGGCCGCTGAGCACCTGCGTACGGGCTCAGGCCGCGCTGCCGGGCGTGACGTACTGCCGCAGCAGATCGCGCAGCTCCGCCTCGAAGGCGTCGTAACGGCTGCGCAGCTCGGCGCCCGGCCAGCCGGCGGGCAGCAGGGTGTCCGGCAGCAGCGGGTCGGTCAGGAGGTGGCGCAGTACGGCGGCGGAGACGGTGAAGCGTCCGGCCGGTGACGTGGCGTCGGACAGCGCCGCCAGCAGGGCGCGCGCCCGCGCCGCCCAGCCGTCCAGGTCCCACAGGTCGCGTACCAGCTCCGCCGGGTCGCCGTCCGGGGCGCCGGTGAGCCAGGTGCACTGCCGGGCGGCCACGGCCGGACGGGTGCGCTCCAGGTTGGCCGGGCGCAGCCAGGTCCCTTCGCGCAGTTCGGCGAGCCGCAGTTCGGCCATGGCCTGGCGCAGCGCGGTCCGCTCCGCCGCCGGGCGCGCTTCGGCCGTGACCACGGCGATCTCCCAGGCACCGTCCCAGCGCCGGGTGCGCGGCGCACGGCTCTCGTCCTGCCGCGCCTGACGCTCCAGCAGCCGCGCGGTGAGTCCGTACGTCCCCTCCCCCAGCTGAAGATCGCCCGCGGCCACCATCCGGGACAGCGCCACGCGAACCGTCCCCTCGGCAACGCCGAACAGCTCACCGACCCGCACCAGGGCACGCGCCGGAAGGCGGGGCGGATGGTGGCCGAGGAGAGTGCTGAGCACGATGGAGCGGGCGGTGAGCGGCCGCAGGCCGAGCCGCGCCGCGGCGTCGCGTACGGGGGTGTCGTGGTCCATCGGGCGAAATCCTAGGAGGTGCCCCGCGGGCCGGTACGGGCCGCCTGCCTCACCGGGCCGCGTCGCCGCGTACCGCCCCGTCCGGGGCCCCGGCGCGCTCTCCCTTCGCCGCCTTCTCCCGGTTGTCCACTTCCCACCCCAGGAAGGAGAACAGCACGATCAGGATGCCGCCGCAGACGATCGCGCAGTCGGCGAGGTTCATGATGCTGAAGCCGCGTACGTGGAGGAAGTCGACCACCGCGCCCCGGAAGTCGCCCGGGGTGCGGAAGAGACGGTCGGTCAGGTTGCCGAGTCCGCCGCCCAGCAGCAGGCCGAGTGCGATCGCCCAGGGGACGCTGTAGAGCTTGCGCGCCATACGGACGATCACCACCACGACGGCCGCGGCGATGACCGTGAACAGGAGGGTGGCCGCCTCGCCGATGCCGAACGCCGCGCCGGGATTGCGCTCCACCAGCAGCTCCAGCCAGTCGCCGAGCACCTTGACGGGGGCGCCGTTCTCCAGCTCCGCGACCACGGCCACCTTGCTGCCCAGGTCGAGCAGATACGCGGCGCCCGCCACCGCCAGGAGCAGCGGCACCCGCCGTCCGCTCGCGGCACCCGCCTCGCCGTCCCCACCGCGCGCCGCTATGGCCCGGTCCCGTCCCCGCACGTTGTGTCCCCCTCGAAGTCCGGCGCCCGGTCGGGCCGCCACGGACCCCGACTCTATGACAGCCCGTTCCATTACAGTCTTCCCACGCCTGTTCCGCTTCTGTAACGTCGCCGGTATGACCCTCACCCATGAAGTCGTGAACCAGGCCCCGCCCCTGACCGGATTCAGTGCGGCGGACGACCCGGCCCTCCTGGCGGCGCTGCGCCGCGCGGGTGCCGGGTGGGGCGAGCCGGAGGTCCGGGAGCTGGGCGCGCTCGCCGGGACGCAGGCGGTGCAGGAGCAGTCGCGGATGGTGGAGGAGCAGCCGCCCCGGCTGCGCACCCACGACCGCTTCGGGCACCGGATCGACGAGGTGGAGTTCCACCCCGCCTGGCACCAGCTGATGACCGTGGCGGTGGAGCGCGGGCTGCACGCCGCGCCTTGGGCGGACGACCGCCCCGGCGCCCATCTCGTGCGCGCGGCCAAGTTCTACGTCTGGTCGCAGGCCGAGCCGGGGCACGGCTGCCCCGTCTCCATGACGTACGCCGCCGTACCGGCCCTGCGCGCCCAGCCGGACCTGGCGGCGCAGTACGAACCGCTGCTGGCGTCCCGTACGTACGACTACGGGCTGCGGCCCCCGCTGGCCAAGTCGGGCCTGATCGCGGGCATGTCGATGACGGAGAAGCAGGGCGGCTCGGACGTCCGGGCCAATACGACGCGGGCGGTGCCGGCGGGCGACGGCACGTACCGCATCACCGGCCACAAGTGGTTCACGTCCGCGCCGATGAGCGATGTGTTCCTGGTGCTCGCGCAGACGGCGGAGGGGCTGAGCTGCTTCCTGCTGCCACGCGTCCTGCCCGACGGCACCCGCAACGGTATGCGGCTGATGCGTCTGAAGGACAAGCTCGGCAACCGTTCCAACGCCTCCTCCGAGATCGAGTACGAGGACGCGGTGGCCTGGCCGGTCGGTGAGCCGGGGCGCGGCGTGCGCACCATCGTCGAGATGGTGAACATGACGCGGCTGGACTGTGTGATCGGCTCGGCAGCCGGAATGCGGGCCGGGCTGCGGCAGGCGTTGCACCACACCGCGCACCGGCACGCGTTCGGCCGCGCGCTGGCCGAACAGCCGCTGATGCGGGCGGTGCTGGCGGACCTGGCGATCGAGTCGGAGGCGGCGACGACGCTGGCGATGCGGCTGGCGACCGCCGTGGACGGGGCGCAGGCCGGGGACGCGGGCGAGGCCGCGCTGCGCCGGCTCGCGCTGGCCGTCGGCAAGTACTGGGTGTGCAAGCGCGGCAGCGTGCACGCGGCAGAGGCGCTGGAGTGCCTGGGCGGCAACGGCTACGTGGAGGAGTCGGGCATGCCGCGCATCTACCGCGAGGCCCCCCTGCTGTCGATCTGGGAGGGCTCGGGCAACGTCGCCGCACTGGACGTGCTGCGCGCGCTCGCCAAGGAACCGGCCTCGCTGGACGCGTACTTCGCGGAGGTGGACGCGGCGGCGGGCGCCGACCGGCGGCTGGACGCGGCCGTCGCGGGGGTACGCAAGATGCTCGGCACGCTCGGCGACCCCGACCAGGCGCAGCGCGCGGCCCGCTCGCTGGCGGAGCGGATGGCGCTCGCTCTCCAGGGCGCCCTGCTCGTACAGCACAGTGACCCGGCGGTCGCGGATGCGTTCTGCGCCTCCCGACTCGACGGCGAGTGGGGGCACGCCTTCGGGACCCTGCCCGCCGCGGCCGACCTGACGGCCATCCTGGGGCGGACGTCTGCGGAGGAGGCCGGATGAGCGGCGGCACCCCGGCGACGCGGCCCGTACGCGTCGAGCGCTCCGGCCCGGTGACCACTGTCATCCTGTCCCGGCCGCAGGCGCGCAACGCGGTGGACGGCGCCACGGCCGCCGCGCTGGCCGACGCCTTCCGCGCCTTCGCGGCGGACGACACGGCGCACGCCGCCGTCCTGTGGGGCGAGGGCGGCACGTTCTGCGCGGGCGCCGACCTCAAGGCGATCGGCACCGAACGCGGCAACCGGGTCGCCGCGGACGGCGACGGGCCGATGGGCCCCACCCGGATGCGCCTGGACAAACCGGTGGTCGCGGCGGTCGCGGGGCACGCGGTGGCGGGCGGCCTGGAGCTGGCCCTGTGGTGCGATCTGCGGGTGGTGGAGGAGGACGCGGTCTTCGGGGTGTTCTGCCGCCGCTGGGGCGTACCGCTGATCGACGGCGGTACGGTGCGCCTGCCCCGGATCGTCGGCACCGGCCGTGCCCTGGACATGGTGCTGACCGGGCGGCCGGTGGGCGCGGCCGAGGCGCTGGACATGGGCCTGGCCAACCGGGTGGTACCACCGGGACGCGCCCGAGCCGAGGCCGAGGAACTGGCAGCCGCCGTCGCCCGCTTCCCCCAGGCGTGCCTGCGCAGCGACCGCGCCTCCGTCCTGGCGCAGGAGGGCCTGTCCGAGGAGGCCGCCATGGCGCAGGAACTCCGTTACGGGCAGGGCGTCCTGGCAGAGGCGATGACCGGCGCGGCGCGCTTCGCTTCGGGGGCGGGGCGGCACGGGGCGATGGAGACGTGAGGGGCACCGGTCCCTTGCCCGCGCCTCACCCCGCGAGCGGTACGTCCGGTGCCGTACGGGGAAATGCCCGCCGGTAGTCGGACGGCGAGACCCCGACGCGCTTGAGGAAGTGGTGGCGCAGGTTGTTCGCCGTGCCCAGGCCGCTGAGTTCGCCGATTTTTTCGACCGGCAGGTCCGTCGACTCCAGCAGGCTCTGGGCGCGCGCCAGGCGCTGGTCGAGAAGCCATTGCAGCGGGGTCGTGCCGGTGGCGGCCTGGAGCCGCCGGTAGAACGTCCGAGGGCTGAGCACGGCCCGCTCCGCCAGGTCCTCGACGGTCAGCGGCCGGTCCAGGTGCGCGCGGGCCCAGGCCAGGACCGGGGCCAGGCCCTGGTCGTCGGCGGCGGGCACGGACAGGTCGATGAACTGGGCCTGGCCGCCGGGCCGGTGGGCGGGTACGACCATACGGCGGGCCAGCTGGTTGGCGACGTGCGCGCCCAGGTCGCGCCGCACCAGGTGGAGGCAGAGGTCGAGCCCCGCGGTGAGCCCGGCGCTGGTGAGCACGTCGCCGTCGTCCACGTACAGCACCGAGTCGTCGACCCGCACCTTCGGGTAGCGCTCGGCGAGCTGGGCGGTGTGCATCCAGTGGGCGGTGGCGCGGCGCCCGTCGAGGAGCCCGGCCTCGGCGAGCGCGAAGGCGCCGGTGCACAGGGACACCATGCGGGCACCGGCGTCGTGGGCACGGCGCAGTGCCTCGGTCAGCCCCGGCGGCAGCGGGGCGCCCTCCTCCACGCAGGGATCGGGCACCGACGGGACGATGACCGTGTCCGCGCCCGCCAGATCGTCGAGTCCGTACGGCGTGCGCAGCGCCAGCCCGGCCGCGCCCGCGGGCCCGTCCGCGCCGCCCCGCTCCCCGGTTCCGCACAGCCGCAGGTCGTACCAGGGGTCGGCCAGATCGGGCTGCGGCTTGCCGAAGACGGTGCAGGGGATGCTCAGTTCGTACAGGTCCCACGACGGGACCCCGATCTCCTCGGTCACGACGACCGCGACGGAACCAGCGCTCATCCCGGAAGGATAGGCACCTCAGCGGTGTGGCAGGAATTTGGTGCCGGCCGTCACCACTGTCACTGGTCGCGGGCGCCCCGCGCTGCGAGCGTGGTCCGTACGTGATCAACCGCCGGGTCCGCGGACACCGGCGGACGTACAAGGAGAAGCACATGCGAAGCGAACCCGCGGCCGTGACGGTGCTGGGGCTGGGCTCGATGGGAACGGCGCTGGCCGGCGCGCTGCTGAAGGGCGGCCACGCGACGACGGTGTGGAACCGTTCACCGCACAGGGCCGGACCGCCGGCGGAGCGCGGGGCCACGGTGGCGGCGACGCCCGAGGAGGCGGTCGCGGCGAGCCCCCTCGTCATCGCCTGCGTACTGGACTACGCGGCCCTGCACGCCGTCCTCGACCCGGTGGCGGACTCGCTCGCGGGCAAGACGCTGGTCAACCTCACCTCCGGCTCCCCGGAGCAGGCCGCGGAGGCCGCCGCGTGGGCGCGGTCGCACGGCGCGCACTACCTCGACGGGGCGATCATGACCACTCCCCCGGGCGTCGGCAGCCCGGAGATGATGTTCCTCTACAGCGGTGAGCGCACGGTCCTCGACACCCACCGCCCGGTCCTCGCCTCCCTGGGCGACCCGCTGTACCTGGGTACCGACCCGGGACTGGCATCCCTGTACGACGCGGCCCTGCTCGGCCTGATGTGGGCCACCATGACCGGGTGGCTGCACGGCACCGCGCTGGTCGGCGCGGAGGGCACCCCCGCCACCGCCTTCACCCCGGTCGCCATCCGCTGGCTGAGCGCGGTGACCGGCTTCCTCACCACGTACGCGCCCCAGGTGGACGCCCGCCACTACCCGGGCGACGACGCCACCGTGGACGTCCAGATCGCCGCGATCGACCACCTGATCCACGCCGCGGCGGCGCGCGGCGTCGACAACGCGCTGCCCGAACTGCTCAAGGCCGCCATGGAGCGGACCCGCGCCGCCGGCCACGGCTCCAGCAGCTACGCGAGCGTCATCGAAACCCTCAGGAAGGCGTCGGGCGCCCGATGACGACCACGACCGATCCGGCGCCGGTCACCGTCGCCACACCGCCCGCCACCTGGCCCGGCCTGCTGGCCACCGCCACCGACACCTGCCTTGACGCCCTCCTCGAACGGGCAGGCCAGGACTGGTCGCGTCCCGCCCACGGCCTGGATTGGACCTGCCGGGAAACCCTCGACCACCTCGCCCTCGGGCTGACCGGATACGCGGGCCTGCTGATCGCCCGCCCCACCGACCGCTACATCACCCTCTTCGCCTCCCTCGACCCGCAGGCGCCCCTCCCCGCCTGCCTGGAGGGGCTGCGCATCGCGGCCTCTCTCCTCGGGTCCACGGTCCGCGACACACCGTCCGATGTGCGGGCCTGGCATCTGTGGGGACACTCCGACGCCGCCGGTTTCGCGGCCATGGGCATCACGGAACTGCTCCTCCACACCTACGACGTCACCCGCGCGCTGGACCCGAACTCGTCCTGGACACCGGACGACGCCCTGTGCGCCGCCGTACTGACCCGGCTCTTCCCCGAGGCGCCGCAAGCGCCGTTCGGGCACGGCCCGTTCGACGTGCTGCTCTGGTGCACGGGCCGGACCGCGCTCCCCGGCCTGCCGCGGCGTACGGCGTGGCAGTGGGACGGCAGGGTGCGCTGAGCACCCGCCGGCACCCCCTCTGTTGAACGCGTTCAACCCGTCACGTACTGTCCTACGTGCCGGGTTGAACGCGTTCAAGGACCCGGTCCGAGCCGCACCGCAACGCACCTGGGGGCATCGTGACCGCACTGGTCGACCTCATCGTCATGCTGGGCATGTTCGTCGTGGTCCCGACGGGGCTCGCGCTGCTCCGCGAACCCGGTACGCGGTGGCTGCGGCGCCGCTGGCCACTGGCCGCGGCGGCGGGCGCCGCCTCCCTGTGGCTGCCGCGCGGCGCCGCCGCCACCGTGCTCGCCGCCGCCTACGCGCTCGCCACCCTCACCCTCGCCCTGTACGCGCCGCGCCGGCTGGCCCGTACCCGCAGCCTCGCCCCGGGCGAGATCGCCGTACTGACAGCGCTCGTCACCCCCGCCGTCGCCGGAACCGCCCTGGTCGCCGAGCGCTCCGGCCACCAACTGCTCGGCTTCGACCTGGAGATCCTGTCGCTGACCGTGCCGCACTTCCACTTCGCCGGGTTCGCCGCCGCGCTGGTGGCCGGGCTGGTCTGCCGCGCCGCCCGCCCCGGCAGGGCCGGGCCGCTCGCCGCGCTCAGCGTGCCGGTGGGAACCCTGCTCGTCCTGGCGGGCTACTTCATCGACGACTGGGCCGAACTGGCCGGCGCGGTGGTCCTGACCGCGGGCATGTGGCTGGTCGCCCTGGTCACCTGGCGGGACGTCCGTACGACCGCGCCGGACCGGACCACCCGGGCGCTGCTCGGCGGCTCGGCCGCCGTACTCGTCGCGACCATGCTGCTCGCCCTGAGCTGGGCGCTCGGCGAGGCAACCGGCGTCCCGCACCCCACACTGGCATGGATGGCGGCCACCCACGGCCTCGGCAACGCGCTGGGCTTCGCCCTGTGCGCGCTGCTCGCCTGGCACCGCCTCCGCAACGAGCCCGCCACGTCCCACCGGACCGCCCCCGTACCCGTATGACCATTCCCGGAACGCCACCACACCAGAGGAAGCAGGCCCCGGCATGACCACCGGCACTCCCGCCCCCGCCCCCTTCAACTACCCCGAGGAAGGCGCCACCCGCCGCCACCCGCTGCCCCGCGGATACCGCCATCTGCACGAGGCGACCTACCTCGGCCACGGCCGCGCGGTCCTCGAAGCGGCGGGGCACGCGGTCACCGGCTTCCGGATGCACCGCGCCGCGGGCGTACGGGTGCGGGCCTCGGCCCCGGAGGCCGCGCCCGGCGTCCGGGTGGAATGCGCCCTGGGCCTCGGGCCGCTGCGGCTGTGGGCGCCGTGCCGGGTGGTGTGGAGCGAGTACGAGAGCGAGCGCATCGGCTTCGCGTACGGCACGCTGGCCGGTCATCCGCAGCGCGGTGAGGAATCGTTTGTGGTGGAGATGCGGGCCGACGGCGCGGTGTGGTTCACGATGACGGCCTTCAGCATGCCGGGCCGCTGGTACACGCGGCTGGCGGGACCGCTGGTCCCCATGTTCCAGCGCCTGTACGCGCGCCACTGCGGCCGGACCCTGCGCCGACTGGCGCGGCGGAACCGCTGACCGGTCGCCGCACCGCCACCCCGAAGTCCGACCGCAGAACCACACTCCGCCCTACCCTTCCCTCCATCCTCCATACGTCCACACGGCGTTCATCACTCCGTCACCAGTTGCCCCGCCGCCCATGAGAGAAAGCCAGCCATGTGCGAGCTGATCCCGCCGCGGGCGGACCTGACCGAGGACCAGTGGCTGCAAACGGCGGGGCCCGGCCTCGCCGACGCTGCCGTACCGGACGACACACCGGACGCCGCGGCCCCGGCACCCGGTGTGCACCGGCGGACGCTGCTGGGCGGCGCGGTGGCGGGAGCGGCGCTCGCCGCGCTGCCCTTCGGGGCGCAGCAGCGCGCGGTCGCCGCAGCGCGGCCGGACGCTCCGGACCGCTTCCCGCTGCCGTCCGCGCCCGGCCCGTCCGGCGAGTACGCCGTCCTGATCACCGGTGACGCCGGCACCGGCAAGGCGGAGCAGTACGCGGTCGCCGCGGCGGCCAAGGAGATCTGCCGCGCCGAAGGCGTCGGCCTGGCGGTCGGCCTCGGCGACAACATCTACGAGAACGGCCCGGAGTCCGACCACGACTCGGAGTTCGACGAGAAGTTCGAGCGGCCCAACACCGGCATCGACGTTCCGTGGCTGATGGTGCTGGGCAACCACGACTGCTCCGGGCTGGTGCCCGGCAGCGGCGGCGACCCGTCGCGCGGCGACCGGGAAGTCGCCTACGCCGCCACGTCCCGCCGCTGGTACATGCCGAGCCGCTACTACAACGTCACGCTCCCAGCGGGCAACGGCCGGCAGGACCCGCTCATCGAGTTCTTCGCGCTCGACACCAACCCGGTCGCCTCCTCCGTCGTACAGCTCGACCCGCACTACCGGTGGAACGGCCCGTACATGCGCGAACAGCGGCGCTGGCTGGACACCGCGCTGCGCGCCTCACGCGCCCGCTGGAAGGTCGTCCTCGGCCACCACCCGTACCTGAACAACGGCAAGCACGGCAGCGCCGGTTCCTACGACGGCTTCGTCATCGGGCACTACACCAGCGGCATCCACCTCAAGGAGCTCTACGAGGAGGTGGTGTGCGGCCGCGCCGACGTGATCATGTCCGGCCACGACCACACCCTCCAGATCCTGGAGCCCACCGACCACACCCGCGGCACCCGGCAGCTCGTGTGCGGCGCCGCCTCCAAGACCGGCGACGGCAAGGCCCACTTCACCCACCCGGCCGCCTGGCAGGACTTCACCCGGCACGGGTTCATGCTGCTGAAGGTGTCGGCCGGCGCGATGACGATCGACGCCTACACGGTCGACGTGGCAACGAAGAAGGCACAACTCGCCCACCGCACGCGAACCACGCGGCCGGTGACGGCGGGGGTGCCGGTGGGGGCTCCTGCGGGGGCGCGCTAGCCGGAGACCGGGGCGGGCGCGGTGTGCGGACGGCCGCCCCGTTCACTTCCGCATACCCCCACCACCCCCCTCAAAATGCACAACCCCGCCCCTCGTCCTAATGTGAGCCCATGGCCGCTTCCCGGTTGCGATGGTTCCGCTTCGGCGGGCCGCGGACGGGAGCGGCGGGCGTGGTGGCCCCGGCGCCGCCGGTCCTGGCTGCCCGGTGGGTGGCCGGGGCCGGCGCGCCTTCGGTGGCCGGGTTCCGGTCGGCGGAGGTGGCACAGGGGTGGGGCGGGGCATGACGGGAGACCACGACGCGCCTTCTTCTGCGGGGCGGTACGACCTGAGCCGGTACGACCCGCGCCGCGGCGGCGGGCTGTTCCGGGCCACTGATATCGGCCCGGATGCCGACGGCGCCGGTCTTCCCCCGCCTCTCGACCCGATCGGCCTCGGCGACCGCCTCGCCCTCAACAAGACCGGCACCTTCGACTGGGACCTGGACCGCGAGACGCTGGAGCTGGACGCGTGCGGGCTGGAGGTCTTCGACCTGCGGCCGGACGAGTACGACGGGCGGCCCGCGTCACTGGCCGCCCGTATCCCGCCCGAGGAGGGCTACCGGCTCGACGCGGCGGTGTCGCAGGCCGTGCAGGACGGGGCGCCCTCGTACGGCGTGTACTTCCGCGTGCACTGCCGCGACGGCACGCCCCGGTGGACGCACACCCAGGGCCACCTCCTGCGCGACGAGGACGGGCGGCTGTACCGGATCGTCGGGCTCGTACGGGAGGCGGGTGCGGAGCTGGCCGACTCCGTGCTGCTGCGGTCCCTCCAGGAGAACCGGCAGCGGCAGACCGTGATGGTGCAGCAGACCACCGCAGCGCTCTCCCGGGCTCTGTCGGTCGCGGACGTGACGCGGGTGCTGACCGGGACCGGCGGGGCGCGGCGCTTCGGCGCGGACGCGCTGATCCTCGGCCTGGTCGACAACGACCGCTTCGAGGTGATCGCGATCACCGGCCTGCCCGGCGCCACCCCCGAGGACATGATGGCCTCCCGGCTGGACGACACGCTGCCGATGTCGGACGCCGCCCTCTCGCGCCGGGCCACGTTCCTGTCGTCGCGCGGCGAACTGATCGCCCGCTATCCGCGGCTGCGCCCGTACCTGGACCGCATACCGACCGGCAGCGCCGTCTTCCTGCCGCTGGTGGCGCAGGACCGGGTGGTCGGGGCGCTCGGCCTGTTCAACGCCGAGCCGAAGCAGCACACGGCGGAGGACCGGAACCTGGCGCTGGCGCTGGCCGGTGTGGTGGCCCAGTCGCTCCAGCGGGCCACGCTCTTCGACCAGGAACGCGAGTTCGCGACCGGTTTGCAGGCCACGATGCTGCCGCGGCTGGTCCCGGACATCGCCGGGGGCGAGGTCGCCGTCCGCTACCACGCGGCGAGCACCGGCCGGGACATCGGCGGCGACTGGTACGACGTGATACCGCTGCCCCAGGGGCGGACCGGGCTGGTGGTCGGTGACGTCCAGGGGCACGACACGCACGCGGCGGCGGTCATGGGCCAGCTCCGTATCGCCCTGCGCGCCTACGCCACCGAGGGGCACGCGCCGGAGACGGTGCTCGTACGGGCCTCCCGCTTCCTCGCCGAGCTGGAGACCGAACGGTTCGCGACATGCACCTACGTCCAGGCGGACCTGGAGTCGGGGGCACTGCACGTGGCCCGGGCGGGCCATCTCGGCCCGCTGATCTGGGACGCGGCCGGGCACACCAACTGGCACCCGGTGCGCGGCGGGCTGCCGCTCGGGCTGGCGACCGCGTTCGGGCAGGACCACTTCCCCGAGACGCAGCTGTTCCTGGAGCCCGGCTCTCGGCTCCTGCTGTGCACGGACGGCCTGGTGGAGACGCCCGGTGAGGACATCACCGCCGGGATCGACGCGCTGGCCGCCGCCGTACGGGAGGGGCCCGCCGAACTGGAGGCCCTGGCCGACCGGCTCTCGGACCAGCTGTGGGCACGGTCCGGGTCCGCCGACGACATGGCCCTCGTCCTCCTGCACCGCCATCCCTCCGCCGGTGCCACCCCCACCACCCCGCGCTTTCGGCTGCACGTCCACCAGGCGGACCCTTCGGGCGCCTCGGAGGTACGGGCGATGCTGCGGCGCACGATGGACCAGTGGCGGGCGGGCTCACTGGCGTACGACGTCGAGGTGGCCGCCACCGAGCTCATCACGAACGCGCTGACGCACACGGACAGCGGGGCGCTGATCACGGTGGAGCTGCTGCCCGCCCGCCCTGGTGTGCCGGGCGGCGCCCGCCGCCGTATCCGCCTGGAGGTCGAGGACCGCTCCAGCCGCTGGCCCCGCCGCCGCACCCCCGGCGAAACCGCCACCTCGGGCCGCGGCCTGATGATGGTCGAGGCCCTCTCGGATGCCTGGGGAGCGGAACCGAGGGGCAGCGGCAAGGCGTTGTGGTGCGAGTTCGCGCTGCCGGGAGAGGAATAGGGGCAGGGGCGCGGCCCTCGGACGGCTCATTCGCGCTCGCGCAGGTACGCGTCCAGCTCGGCGGCCCCGGTCAGCATCGCCCGGCCGCGGGCGGACAGGCGGCCGTGCCAGTCGTGCAGGGTGGCTTCAAGGGGTTCGAGGCCGCCGGCCGCCCGTACCTGGGCCAGCAGCGGGGCGATCTGTTCCAGGAGGTAGCCCCCTCGTCTGAGCTGGTGGGCGAGGCGGGCGTCCCGTACGTCGGCCTCGTCGTAGACGCGGTATCCGGTGAGGGGGTCGCGGCGCGGGCGTACCAGGCCCGCTCGCTCCCATTTGCGCAGCGTGGCGGGGCGGATGCCGAGCTGGGCCGCCAGCTGTCCGACGAATGTGCCGCCCGTCCTTGAATCCGTGGCCGGCTCGGGTGCCGTGGCGGGTGCCAGATCGCGGAGGGCGTTTTCCACGGCCCGGAGGGTGCGGCGGTCTTCGAGGAGCTGGGCGTGGCTCTCGTCGATGAGGCGGAGCGCCTCTTCGGGCGCGTCCGCGTTCACCGCCTGCATGATCGCTGTCGCCGTCGGGTGGCCGTGGCCGGGCACCAGGGCGAGGAACGCGCGCAGGGCCCGCGCGTGCAGCGGGGTGTAGGTGCGGTAGCCGCTGGGCGTGCGTCCGGCGGCCGGGAGGATGCCGGCCTCCTCGTAATTCCTGACGGCCTGCGTGGACAGGCCATGCCCGCGTGCCAGGTCAACCGGCCTGAGCCGATCGTCCGTTTGAAGGTTGCGTCCCATGGAGCCGACGATATCGCGGGGGAAGCTCCGCAAAGTTTCCACCGAAGGTTCAACGATAGCGTTGAGGGCATGGAAACCGACACGGGCACCGACATCAAGGACACCACTCACCCGCTCGACGCCGCCGCCGTTCTGGGACTGCTCCCGTCCCGGCCGCGGGTGCTCGCCCTGGGCGAGCCCACCCACGGCGAGGACACGCTGCTCGAAGTGCGCAACGCGCTCTTCCGGCAGCTCGTCGAGCAGGAGGGCTACCGCACGATCACCATCGAGAGCGACTGTTTGCTGGGCCTGATCGTGGACGACTACGTAGTCCACGGCACCGGCACCCTCGACGAGGTCATGCAGCGCGGATTCAGCCACGGCTTCGGCGCGTCCACCGCCAACCGCGAACTCGTGCGCTGGATGCGCGACTACAACGACGGCCGCCCCCAGTCCGAACGGCTGCGCTTCGCCGGTTTCGACGGCCCGCTGGAGATCACCCACGCCGAGAGCCCCCGCCAGGCCCTCCTCGCCCTCCACGGCTACCTCGCCGCCCACGGGGACAAGGACCTGCTGCCCTGCACCGCGGACACCCTCGACCGCCTGCTCGGCACCGACGAGCAGTGGACCGAACCCGCCGCGATGATGGACCCGGCCCGGTCAGCGGGGCGGTCGGCCGAGGCCAGGGAGCTGCGGCTGCTGGCCGACGATCTGGTGGCGGTGCTGGACGAGCAGACGCCGCACCTGATCGCGGCGACCTCACGCGAGGACCGGGACCGGGCGCGGCTGTACGGCCGCACCGCCACCGGCCTGCTGCGCTACCACTACCGGATGGCCGACACCACGCCGAACCGCATGACGCGGCTGCTGGGCATACGGGATGCGATGATGGCCGAGAACCTCCTCGCCCTCGCCGAGCGGGCCCCGGTCCTGGCCTTCGCCCACAACAGCCATTTCCAGCGGCACAAGAGCTCGATGCGCATGTGGGACCATCCGCTGCTGGAGTGGTGGAGCGCCGGCGCGCTCGTGAACGCCCGCCTGGGCGAGGACTACGCCTTCGTGGCCACGGCCCTCGGCACCATCCACCACCGGGGAGTGGGCGCCCCACCGCCGGACACGGTCGAGGGCCTGCTGTACGCGCTGCCGGAGGACCGCTGCCTCGTCAACCTCGCCCGGCTGTCCACCGCCCTCGGCGACACACCGCCCGTTCCCCGCGAGTCGCCCTGGTTCGGGTATGCGCCGCTGGGGCTGGAGCATCTGACGGAGAGTGATGGTCTGGTGTTCATCAAGGATGTGCCGAAGCGCTAGGGACGCACACAGCAGGGCCCGGGTCCGCGCCCCGGGCCCCTGCCTCGGAGGCGCTACGCCCCATACCAAACCGTCGTCGCATTGCAGAACTCCCGAATCCCGTGCCCGGCGAGTTCCCGGCCGTACCCGGATCGCTTGACCCCGCCGAAGGGAAGGGCGGGATGGGAGGCGGTCATGCCGTTGAAGAAGAGGCCGCCTGCCTCGATGTCGCGGATGAGGCGTTGCTGTTCGGCCTCGTCGCGGGTCCAGGCGTTGGAGCTGAGGCCGAACGAGGTGTCGTTGGCGGTGGTGATCGCCTCGTCCAGGTCGTTGACGCGGTAGAGCGTGGCGACCGGGCCGAACGCCTCCTCCCGGTGGATGCGCATCTCGGGGGTGATTCCGGCCAGGACGGTCGGCTCGTAGAACCAGCCCGCGGTCAGCTTCTCCGGGCGTTTGCCGCCGCACAGGGCGGCTGCGCCCCGCTGCACCGCGTCGTCGACCAGTTCCTCCAGGTCAAAGCGGCCCTGTTCGCTGGAGAGCGGGCCGACGTCGGTCGTCTCCTCCATCGGGTCGCCCACGGTCAGCCCGGCCATCCGCTCGGTGAAGCGGACCGCGAACTCGTCGTACACGTCGGTGTGGACGATGAAGCGCTTGGCGGCGATGCAGGACTGGCCGTTGTTCTGCACGCGGGCGGTGACGGCGGTCCGTACGGCCGCGTCCAGGTCGGCGGACGGCAGCACGATGTACGGGTCGCTGCCGCCCAGCTCCAGCACGGTCTTCTTGATCTCGTCGCCGGCGATCGACGCCACCGAGCGGCCGGCCGGTTCGCTGCCGGTGAGGGTCGCGGCGGCGACCCGGCGGTCGCGCAGGATGTCCTCGATCGCGCCGGAGCCGACCAGCAGGGTCTGGAAGCAGCCCTCGGGGAAGCCCGCCCTGCGCAGCAGGTCCTCCACGTACAGCGCGGTCTGCGGCACGTTCGAGGCGTGCTTGAGCAGACAGGTGTTGCCGGCCATCAGCGCGGGCGCGGCGAAGCGGACGACCTGCCAGAGGGGGAAGTTCCACGGCATGACGGCGAGGACGGTGCCCAGCGGCCGGTAGCGGACGTAGGCGCGGGTGGCGCCCGCGTCCTTGACGTCGCCGGGGTCGGGCACCTCGTCGGCGAGGAGTTCCTCGGCGTGCCCGGCGTACCAGCGCATCGCCTTCGCGCACTTGGCGACCTCCGCGCGGGCCGCCGCGAGCGGCTTGCCCATCTCGGTGGTCATGGTGCGGGCGATGCCGTCCTGGCCCGCCTCCAGCAGGCCGGCGGCGTTGCGCAGCAGTTCGCCGCGCTCCTCGAACGACGTCGTCCGGTAGCTGCGGAACGTCTGCGCGGCGCGGGCGAGCCGTTCCTCGATCCCGTCCGCGTCGAGCGCGTCGAAGGTCTGGAGCGTCTCGCCGGTGGCCGGGTTGACCGTGGCGATGGCCATGTGGATGCACCTCCCGTGGGGTGGTGGGCGGGTACTACGTAATCGGTCCGGGCGCCGGTGACGGCTCCGGCACCGGGTCGGGGCCCGGCGGGCGCGGCACGGGGTCGGGGCTGGGCGTCGGCGGCTGCGGCGCGGGCGGCGGCGGTACGGGGTCGGGCGGGCCCGGCACCGGCGGTCCCGGCGTCGGTCCGGGCGCGGGGCCCGGCGTGGGCCCCGGCTCGGGTCCGCCGGGCCCGGGGGACGGTGTGGGCGTCGGTGGTACGGGCTCCCGCTCCCGGCCGGGTTCGTGCGTACGGTGCGGTGTCGGTTGCCGCTCCACAGCAGACCTCCTGGGTCGGTCGACACGTGGTTCTCCGGCCCCGGTACCCGGGTTTCGCCGGTCTATCTCCCCCGCGCCCGGTGGATTACGCACCGGTCGCCCGCACCGTGGTTCCTTCGGGGAGCCTGGCCGGTTCGGTCGGCGCCCCGCACACCCGGTGGCCCTACATTGCGTGCATGACCTCCGCGAGGACCCTGGCGTCCGCGGTCTGCGCCACCGCGCTCGCCCTGACCGTGCCCGCCTCCGCCCTGGCCGCACCCCGCTCCCCCGCCTCCGCACCGGCCTGGCGTCCGCTGCCCGCCCGTATGGCGGACACCGGCGGCGGCAGTCAGCTGATCACGGCCCGCGCCCCTGACCTGCGCTCCACGACCGGCACGGTCAGCTGGTGGCAGCGGTACGGCAAGCGCTGGCACCGGGTCGGTACGGCGCCCGCGCGGTTCGGGGCGAACGGGCTGGCCGAGGGCCGTACCCGCGAGCAGGGGACCTCGACCACCCCCACCGGCCTGTACGACCTGCCGTTCGCCTTCGGCCTCGCGAAGGCACCGGCCGGTACGACGGTCCCGTACCGCCCCGTGCGCGCCTCTTCCTGGTGGTGCCAGGACAACGCCTCGGCCTCGTACAACCGGTGGGTGGACCCCCGGCCGTCGGACTGCGCGGCGGACGAGGCCGAGCGGCTGGCCGGCTATCCGACGCAGTACAGCCGGGCGCTGGTCGTCGGCTTCAACTACCACCGTCCGGTGCGCGGCCGCGGCGCGGGCATCTTCCTGCACGTCAACGGCCGCGGGGCGACGGCGGGCTGTGTGTCCGTACCGGCCCGCGCGATGGCCCGCATCGTGTCCTGGATCAAGCCCGCGGCCCGTCCGCACCTCGCGATCGGCACGGACTCAGGACCTACGGCGATCACCCGCTACTGACCGGGCCGGGGCTCGCCACGAGGGGGAAGTGGCAGGCGACGCGGTGCCCCGGCCCGGCCGGCCCGGTGGGTGCCGGCTCGCTCTCCGCGCAGCGGGCGCGGGCCGCCGGACAGCGGGTACGGAAGCGGCAGCCGGAGGGCGGCGCGGCGGCCGAGGGCGTCTCGCCGGTCAGCGGGGTGCCCGCGGCGGGGGCCGTCGGATCGGGCGCGTTGACCGTGTCGAGCAGGCCGCGGGTGTACGGGTGCAGGGGCCGCTCGAAGACCTCGCGGGCCGGGCCGGTCTCCACCAGTTTTCCCAGGTACATGACGCCGACGGTGTCCGCGAGGTGCCGGACCACCGCCAGGTCGTGGGAGATGAACAGGTACGTCAGCCCGCGGTCGCGCCGGAGGTCGCGCATGAGGTTGAGGATCTGCGCCTGTACGGACACGTCGAGCGCGGAGACCGGTTCGTCGGCGACGACGAGGGACGGGGAGAGGGCGAGCGCGCGGGCCAGGCCGAGGCGCTGGCGCTGGCCGCCGGAGAATTCGTGCGGGTAGCGGTCCACGGCGCCGCGCGGCAGGCCCACGTCGTCGAGGAGGGCGGCGACCCGCCGCTGCTGCGCGGCGCGGTCGCCGATGCCCTGGATGGCCAGCGGCTCGCGCAGGATGGTGCCGACACGCATCCGGGGGTCCATGGACGCGTAGGAGTCCTGGAACATCAGCTGGACGTCGC
Source organism: Streptomyces sp. NRRL F-5755 (assembly GCF_001279365.1). Classification (NCBI taxonomy): domain Bacteria; kingdom Bacillati; phylum Actinomycetota; class Actinomycetes; order Kitasatosporales; family Streptomycetaceae; genus Streptomyces; species Streptomyces sp. NRRL F-5755. The sequence continues at coordinate 99,250 of NZ_LGCW01000273.1, forward strand.
GGCGGTGAGCGCGCAGTTCGCGGCGGGACAGGGCGCCGATGTCGCGGCCCGCGAAGCGGATCGTGCCGTCCGTCGGCGGCTCCAGGCCGACGACCAGCCGCCCGAGGGTGGACTTGCCGCAGCCGGACTCCCCCACGATGCCGAAGGTCTCGCCGCGGGTGACGGTGAGGCTGACCCCGGCGACGGCGCCGACTTCCCTCGCGCCCTTGCGGCGGGCGAAGGGCCCCGCGTGCAGGGTGTATCGCTTGGTTACGTTGTCGAGGTCGAGGAGGATGTCGGGGTCGGTGGGGCGCTCGTCGGGCGGGGATTTCACGACGGCTGCGGGCTCCGCTACGGCCACGGGCTCGGCGGCGGCCGGGTGGAAGCACGCGTACAGCTGGTCCGAGTCCCCCACCAGGGCGGGTTCCTCCGTGCGGCACTCGGCGGTCGCGTGAGCGCAGCGCGGCGCGAAGCGGCAGCCGGCGGGGCGGGTGAGGAGGGCGGGCGGCAGGCCGGGGATGGTGGCGAGGGTGGTGCCTTCGGCCGCGGCGCGTTCGGGCAGGGCGGCGAACAGGGCCTCGGTGTACCGGTGGCGCGGCGCGGCGAACAGGCTGCGTACGCCGGCGCTTTCGGCGACCTTGCCGCCGTACATCACCGCGACCCGGTCCACCCGCTTGGCGATGACGCCGAGGTCGTGGGTGACCAGGATCATCGCCATGCCGAGGCGGGCGCGCAGGTCGTCGACGAGTTCCAGGATCTGGTGCTGGGTGGTCACGTCGAGGGCGGTGGTCGGCTCGTCGGCGATCAGCAGCCGGGGCTCGCACACCAGGGCCATGGCGATCGCGACGCGCTGGCGCATACCGCCGCTGAGCTGGTGCGGGTAGTTCTTCATCCGCTCGGCGGGCTGCGGCATGCCGACCAGCCGCAGCGTCTCCTCGGCCTTCGCCCAGGCGTCCCGCCGGGTCGTCTCCCGGTGCAGCAGCAGCGGTTCGGCGACCTGGGCACCGATGGTCATGGTCGGGTTGAGGGAGGTCAGCGGGTCCTGGAAGACCATGCCGATGGTGTTGCCGCGTACGTGCCGCAGGACCGCTTCGGGGGCGGCGGCGAGGTCCGTCGGGCTGCCGGTGCCGTCCTGGAAGAGGACGCGCCCTGCGGTGATCCGGCCGCCTTTCGGCAGCAGGCCGAGGACGGACAGCGCCGTCATGGTCTTGCCGCAGCCGGATTCGCCCACGATGCCGAGGGCTTCTCCGGGGGCGAGGCCGAGGCTGACGCCGTCCAGGGCGTGCACGGTGCGGCCGCGGCCGGTGATCTCGACGTGCAGGTCCTCGACGGCCAGCAGCGGTGCGGCGGTGCCGGGCGCGGAGCGGGTGGTCGCGGACAGGGGGTCGGCGGTCATGGGCCCTTCCTCAGCTCTTCCGGAGGCGCACGTCGAAGGCGTCCCGCAGGCCGTCCCCGATGAAGTTGAACGCGGCGACGACGAGGACGACGGCCAGGCCCGGCGGGAAGATCAGCCACCAGTGGCCGACCTGGGTGTAGGTGATGCCGGCGGAGAGCATCGAGCCCCAGTCGGCGGCGGGCGGTGGGACGGACAGGCCCAGGAAGGAGAGGTAGGCGACGTAGAGGATGGCGTCGGCGACCTGGAAGGTGGCGTTGACGATGACGGTGCCCACGGCGCCGGGCAGGATGTGCCGGAAGACGGCCCGGGTCCCGCCGCCGCCCATCAGGCGCATGGCGTGGACGTAGTCGCGGCTGCGCAGGGCGAGCGCCTCGCCGCGGATGAGGCGGGCCGGGGACAGCCAGGCGACCGAGGCGATGATCAGGATGAGCACGGGCTTGCTGGGGGTGACGATGGTGGCGACCACGACCAGCAGGAACAGCGCGGGGATGGCGAGCGCGGCGTCGGTGACGCGCATCATGGCCGCGTCCGCCCAGCCGCCGAAGTAGCCCGCGACCGCGCCGTAGACGGTCCCGAAGAGGGTGGCCAGCAGCCCGGCGGCGAGGCCGACTTCGAGGGAGGTCTGCCCGCCGTACATCAGCCGGCCGAGCATGTCGTAGCCGAGGTCGGTGGTGCCGAGGAGGTGGCCGGGGCTGCCGGGCGGCAGGCCGGCCTGCGAGAGGTCGGTGTGCGTCTGGTCGGTGGGGTGCAGCAGCGGGCCGAGGTAGCACAGGGCCAGCAGGCCGAGCAGGACGACGGCGCCGGTGAGGGCGAGTTTGTTGCGGGTGAAGACGGCGAGGGTGCGGCGCAGCGGTCCGGGGGCGGCGGGTGCGGGATCGACGGCCGGTGCGGTCCCGCTGCTGCTGGGCGCGTCCATGAAGGGTGCGGTCACGACACGCTCCTGATGCGGGGGTCCAGTACGGCGTACGCGATGTCGGTGATCAGTGAGCCGAGCACGGTGGCCACGCCGACGATCAGGGTGACGCCGAGCAGGACGGGGAAGTCCGAGCCCTGGGCGGCGTTCCAGAACAGCAGCCCCATGCCCGGGTAGTTGAACATCGACTCGACGACGAGGAGGCCGCTGAAGAGGGTGGGGAGGTAGAGCCCGAGGAGGGTGGCGAGGGGGATCAGCGCGTTGCGCAGCACGTGCCGGGCCATGACGCGGGCGTTCGACTGGCCTTTGGCGCGCGCGGTGCGTACGTAGTCCTCTTCGAGATTGTCCAGGACGGCCGAGCGCATGTAGCGGCTGAACGCGGCGATGATGCCGAGCGCGGTGGTCACCACCGGCAGGACCAGCGCGGGCGCGTCGGCGAGCAGGCCGCCGACGGTGTCGGCCTGCGGTGCCTCGGCCGGGAAGATCTGGAGCTGCTGGCTGAAGACGAGGATGAGGACCAGGCCGAGGAAGAAGACCGGGGTGGCGTAGGCGAGGAAGGCGGCGCCGGTGAGGAGGTAGTCGGCGGCCCTGCCGCGGCGTACGGCCTGGAGGATGCCGAGGGGTACGGCCAGTACGGCGGCGAGTGCGATCGACAGTCCGGCCAGCAGTGCGGTCTTCGGGAGGCGTTCGCCGAGCAGCGAAGTGACGGACTGGTTGAGCTTGTACGACTCGCCGAGGTCGCCGGTGAGCAGCCGTCCGAGGTACATCACGTACTGCTGCGGCAGGGAACGGTCGTAGCCCTGCCGGTGGTCGAAGTGGGCGATGGCCTCGGGGGTGGCCTTGACGCCGAGGATGGCGCGGGCCGGGCCGCCGGGCAGCAGGTGCAGCAGCACGAAGACGATGACGGAGACCAGCAGCAGGACGACGGCGGCCTGGGCGAGGCGCTTGGCCAGGAAGCGGATCACCGGCCCGCACCGCCCTTCTTGACGTAGTACCAGTCCTGCGGCGCGAGGCTGAGCGTGGGGTTCTGGTCGATGCCGCGCAGGTCGTTGCGGATGACGGAGACCTGGTACGCCGGGTTGGGCGTCCACAGGACGGGCACCTGGTCCGCGGTGTAGCGGGCGTAGTCGCGCAGCGCGGTCGGGTCGTCGGAGTACTCGGTCTTCTTGATCAGCTCGTCGGCCTTCGGGTCGGACCAGTTGCCCATGTTGGAGGGCGCGCCGGTGGCGAAGAGGGATTCGCCGCTGGCCACGGTCGGGAAGTACCAGCTGCCCTGCGTCCCGAAGAAGCCCAGCTGCCAGGCGGAGCACACCGGTTCCGTCTTCTTGCAGGGCACGGTGGTGCCCAGGACGGTGTTCAGCGGCTGCTGCCGGATGTCCAGGGTGATGCCCGCCTTGTCCATGGCGGACTTGATCTCCTGCATGGTGTTGGACGTCTCGGTGGAGCCGGACTGCGAGAGCAGTTCCAGACGCAGGGGCCGACCTGCGGGGATGTCCTTGCCGCACTGGTCCGGCCCGGTGCCGGGGCGTGCGCAGCGCAGTTGTCCGCCGGTGCGCTGCCAGCCGTGCGCGGCGAGCAGCGCTTCCGCCTTCTTCGGGTCGTACGGGAAGGGGTCCCGGTCGAGCTGTCCGGCGGGCACCGGGCCGCGGGTGGGCTCGGCGCTGCCGTGCCAGACCACGTCGGAGATCGTCCGCTGGTCGATGAGGTGCTGGAGGGCGCGGCGCAGATAGGTCTGGCGGAGCAGCGGGCCCGCGGTGGGGTGGTTGAAGTTCAGGACGATGTAGGTGATCGCCCAGCCTTCCCACGGGTCGATGCGGTAGCCGAGTTCTTCGAAGGTCGCGGAGCGGGCCATCACGGACGGCGGAATGTAGCCGTAGTCCACGCCGCCCGCGCGCAGCACGTTGAATTCGGAGTCCGCGGTGGTGAAGGGCTTGAGGACGACACGGTCGAGATGGGGTTTGTCCGGGCCGCTGTACTGCTGGTTGGGAATCAGCGACACCTGCCCTGAGGTGGTCCACTTCTCGATGCGCCAGGGTCCGCTGACGGTTTTCCAGAGCGGGTCGGTGGCGAACTCCGAGAGTTTCCTGGCGTGTTCCAGCAGGCGCGCGAAGACCTTTTTCGGATTCTCGTCGTGCGGGTCCCAGGCGTGTTTGGGCAGCGGGGTGAAATTCTGGAGCTGATTGCCGGTGAACCAGGCGGGGTTGTACGCGCGGTCCAGGCGCAGCCGGAAGGTGTGGTCGTCCAGCACCTCGAACTTCTTGACGTTGTCGGGCAGCAGACCCGGCGAATAGCCCGCCCACTCCTCCTTGTCGTGTTTGATCAGGTCGTACCAGAACTCCACGTCGCGGCTGGTGACGGGCGTGCCGTCGGACCAGCGGTACCCCCGCTTGAGCGCGATGGTGACGGTGGTGTTGCCGTCGCTGTAGCGCGGCTGCTCGGCGAGGTTGCGCGGGCTGTCCATGGTCAGGCCCGCGCCCTTCTTCCCGGCCGTGTAGAGGGGCGGGTAGAGCAGGTCCTGTACGGCGTTGTTGTACGAGGCCAGGTAGCCGGCCGTGCCGATCGGGAAGATCCAGTTGGGGGTGGCGGCGGGCGGCAGCGCCATGGTGGCCGTACCGCCCTCGGCGCGGATGCCGCCGGTGGCGCCGAGGCTGGTGACGGCGCCGCCCTTGGGACCGCATCCGGTGAGGGTGGCCGCGCCGAGCAACAGCGCGACCAGGGCGGCGAGCAGGGCGTGGGCGGGGCCGCGTCGGCAGGTGCTGCGCGGGCCCATGCTGCCTCCGGGAGGTCGGCCGGTCGAAGAGTGCGAGAAAAGTACGGACGGCCGAGAAAAGAAGTCAAGGGCCTGGCGGAACATCGCCAACTGGTGTGGACTGGGCCCCACTTGGTTCCCCGACTTCATTCGGCCACCGAAGAAAGACCGGGACCGTAATCCGACGTTCCCAGCGAAGGACGCCGCCATGACCACCGCCGAGATCCCGCCATGACCGGCACCGAGCCCGGCTCCGCCGCGCACGTCCTCGAACTCGTCGCGGCCGGCACCGCCCGCTCGCGCGCCGACCTCGTACGGGAACTGGGGCTCGCCGCCTCCACCGTCTCCGCCCGCGTCCAGGAACTGGTCGACGCCGGGCTGCTGACCGAGTCCGGCGAGGGCGCCTCGCGCGGCGGGCGCCGCCCGCGGCTGCTGCGCGTCCCGGACGGCGGCACCGTCGCGCTCGCCGCCGACCTGGGCAGTCACCACATCCGTACCGGCGCGGTGGGCCTGACCGGCACCGGCTACGACATCGACGAGTGCGCCTTCGACCTGACGGCCGGCCCGGAACCGGCCGTCGGTCTGCTCGCCGAGCGGCTGACCGCGCTGGCCGCCCGGCAGCGCGCGGCGGGCCGCGCCGTGTGCGGGGTGGGCGTCGGCTTCCCCGGGCCCGTCGATCCCGCGTCCGGCCGGATCATCGCCCCGTCCCGGATGCCCGGCTGGCATCTCTACGAGCTGCGCGACCGGCTCGCCGAGCGGGTCGGCCTGCCGGTCCTGGTCGACAACGACGCCAACGTCCTGGCCCTGGGCGAGCACCGCGCCGCCCACCCGGACCTGCGGCACCTGGTCGTGGTCAAGGCGGGCCGCGGCATCGGCTCCGGCGTGATCAGCCATGGCCGGCTCTACCGGGGCGCCCGCGGCTGCGCCGGCGACATCAGCCACGTACGCGTGGACGCCGCCGCCGAACGCCCCTGCTCCTGCGGGAACATCGGCTGCCTGGAGACCGTGGCCAGCGGCGCCGCCATCGCCGCCGCGCTGCGCGAGCGGGGCATCGGGGCGGACTCCACCACCGACATCCTGCGGCTCGTCGAGGACGGCGAGCCGCACGCCACGACCCTGGTGCGGCAGGCCGGGCGGCACATCGGCGCGGTGCTGGGGGTGGTGGTGAACTTCTTCAACCCGCAGGCCGTGGTGCTGGGCGGCGCGCTCTCCGCCGCGGAACCGCTGGTCGCGGCCGTGCGCGGGGTGCTGTACGAACGCTGTCTGCCGATGGCGACGAGCGAGCTGTCCATCGTGGCCGCGAGCCGCGGCCCGGACGCGGGCCTGCTCGGCGCCGGGCACGCCGCACTGCGCGAACTGGCCACCGAAGGCGGGCTGCCGGTCCTGCCCGCAGCCCATGGGTAACCCCCGAAGAAAGGTGCACCACCGACATGCGCATCGCGATCGGCGGCATGGCCATCGAGTCCAGCCAGTTCTGCCCGCACCGATCCGTCTACGACGATTTCCGCGTCACCCGTGGCGCCGACCTGCTCGGCCGCTACGCGTGGACGCGACCGGGCGGCTTCGGTACGGACGTGGAATGGGTGCCGCTGGTGCACGCGGTGGCGCTGCCCGGCGGGCCCGTCGAGCGGGACACGTACAACCGGATCAAGTCCGAACTGGTCACGCGCATCCGGGAGGCCGGGCCGCTGGACGGCCTGGTCTTCGACATCCACGGCGCCATGAGCGTCACCGGCCTGGACGACGCCGAGGCGGATCTCACCGAGGCCGTACGGGACGCGCTCGGCCCCGACGCGCTGATCTCGGCCGCCATGGACCTGCACGGCAACGTCTCGCGCCGCTTCGCCGACCGCCTCGACCTGCTCACCGCGCACCGGCTGGCCCCGCACGAGGACGCCTGGGAGACCCGCGAGCGGGCCGCCCGCAAGCTGGTCGGGCGGCTGGCGTCCGGCAAGGGCCGCCCGTACCGCGCCTGGGTGCAGGTCCCGGTGCTGCTGCCCGGCGAGAAGACCAGCACCCGCCTGGAGCCGGCCAAGTCCCTCTACGGGCGGCTCGCCGCGGTCGAGGCGCTGGACGGCATCGTGGACGCGGCGGTGTGGGTGGGGTACGCCTGGGCCGACGAGGAGCGCTGCCGGGCCGCGGTGGTGGTGACCGGCGACGACCCGGACCTGGCGCTCGCACAGGCCCGCAGCCTCGCCCAGGAGTACTGGGACGTGCGCCGCGACTTCGTCTTCGTCGGCCCGACCGGCGACGCCGACACCTGCATAGCGCGCGCCGTGGCGTCCCCCGCCCGCCCGTTCCTGATCAGCGACTCCGGCGACAACCCGACCGCGGGCGGCGCGGGCGACCTCCCGTACATGCTGGGCCGTCTGCTGGCGCACGAGGACCTGGCGAGCGGGCGGGTCACCGCGTTGCACCCCGGTATCACGGACCCGGCGGCGGTGTCCGCGTGCTTCGAGGCCGGGGCCGGCGCGCGGGTGACGCTGAAGGTCGGCGGCCACATCAGCGCGGGCACCGGGCCGCACGCCGAGCCGTACGGGCTGACCGGCACGGTCACCGCTCTGCGGGACCCCGCCGCGCCCGCCCCCGGGGCCCCGCGCGGCAACCCTGCGTACGACGGTGGCGGCCGCAGCGCCGCCGTGACCTGCGGCGGGGTGACCGCCGTCCTCACCGAGCGGCGCACGCCGTTCCACACCCGCGCCGACTTCGGCCCGCTGGACCCGGCGGCGTACGACATCGTCGTGGTGAAGATCGGCTACCTGGAGCCGGAGCTGTACGAGATGGCCGCCGACTGGCTGCTCGCCCTCACCCCCGGCGGTGTGGACCAGGACCTGCCCCGTCTGGGTCATCGCCGGGTCGCCCGTCCGCTCTACCCGTTCGACGACGCGGGCTTCGAGGACCCGGATCTGACACCGGTCCTGCTCTGACCGGCACCGGGGACCTTCGGACCGGCACCGGGGGCCCTTCGGTGTAACGAAAACGGCCGAACCGGCCAGTACGGCCGGTAGGGGCGGCGCCGGTGCATGACCGCCCGTACGGTGGAGAGGCGCTCCCTGATCACCTTTCCCCGACGGAGGGCCCCGATGGAGTCGCCGACCCCGCTCACCGAGAGCGACCTGCTCGATCTCGACGCCCACTGGCGGGCGCTGAACTACCTCGCGGCCGGCCAGATCTATCTGACCGGCAACCCGCTGCTCACCGAGGACCTGCGGCCCGAGCACATCAAGCCGCGGCTGCTCGGCCACTGGGGCACCTGCCCCGGCCTGAATCTCGTCTACACCCACCTCAACCGGCTCATCGCCACGCACGGCCAGGACGCGGTGTGCGTGTGGGGCCCGGGGCACGGCGGGCCCTCGGTGTTCGCCGGGGCCTGGCTGGAGGGCACGTACGGGGAGCTGAACCCGGACGTCGGACGGGACGCGGCCGGGATGGCGCGGCTGTTCAAGCAGTTCTCGTTCCCCGGCGGGGTGCCCAGCCACGCCGCGCCGAACGTGCCGGGCTCGTTCCACGAGGGCGGCGAACTGGGCTACTCCCTCTCGCACGCGTACGGCGCCGCGCTGGACAACCCGGACCTGCTGGTGGCCTGCGTGATCGGGGACGGTGAGGCGGAGACCGGGCCGCTGGCCGCCTCCTGGCACGCGAACAAGTTCCTGGACCCGCGGCACGACGGCGCGGTGCTGCCGATCCTCCACCTGAACGGCTACAAGATCGCCAACCCGACGGTCCTCGCCCGGCTGGACGAGGACGAGCTGGAGGCGCTGCTGCGCGGCTACGGCCACGAGCCGCTGTTCGTCACCGGCTCGGACCCCGCGCAGGTGCACCGGGACATGGCCGCGGCCATGGACACCGCGCTGCACCGCATCCACCAGGCGCAGCACGCCGCCCGCGGCGAGGGCGACCGGGAACGGCCCCGCTGGCCCGCGATCGTGCTGCGCACCCCCAAGGGCTGGACCGGTCCCGGCGAGGTGGACGGCAACCCCGTCGAGGGCACCTGGCGCGCCCATCAGGTGCCGCTGTCCGGGGTGCGGGACAACCCGGACCACCTGCGCCAGCTGGAGGGCTGGCTGCGGTCGTACGCGCCGGACGAACTCTTCGACGGCGACGGCCGGCCGGTGGACCGGGTGCTGGCCTGCGTGCCGAGCGGTGACCGGCGGCTCGGCGCCTCCCCGCACGCCAACGGCGGCCGGCTCGTCCGTACGCTGCCGCTGCCCGACCCCGAGAAGTACGCGGTGCCGGTCGACAAGCCCGGCACCCAGATGCACGAGCCGACCCGTGTCCTCGGCGGTCTGCTGCGCGACCTGATGGAGCGGACCGCCGACCGCCGCGACTTCCGGCTCTTCGGCCCGGACGAGACGGCCTCCAACCGGCTCCAGGACGTGTACACCGCCACCGACAAGACATGGCAGGCCAGGACCGAGTCCACCGACGAGCACCTGGGGCGGCACGGACGCGTGATGGAGGTGCTCTCGGAGCATCTGTGCCAGGGCTGGCTGGAGGGGTATGTGCTCTCCGGGCGGCACGGCCTGTTCTCCTCGTACGAGGCGTTCGCGCACATCGTGTCGAGCATGGCCTCCCAGCACGTCAAGTGGCTCCAGTCGGCGCGCTCCATCCCCTGGCGGCGCCCCGTCGCGGGCCTGAACTACCTGCTGACCTCGCACGTCTGGCGCCAGGACCACAACGGCTTCTCGCACCAGGACCCCGGCTTCGTGGACCACATCCTCAACAAGGACCCGCACACCGTACGGGTCTACCTGCCGCCGGACGCCAACAGCCTGCTGTGCGTGGCCGACCATGTGCTGCGTACCCGGGACGTGCTCAATGTGGTGGTCGCGGGCAAGCAGCCGTGCTTCGACTGGCTGGACATCGAGCAGGCGCGGGCGCACTGCGCGCGCGGCGTGGGCATCTGGGAGTGGGCGGGCACCGAACAGCCCGGCACCCGGCCCGACGTGGTGCTCGCCTGCGCCGGAGACGTACCGACGCAGGAGACGCTGGCCGCCGCCTCACTGCTCCGCACCCACCTGCCGGAGCTGTCGGTACGGGTCCTCAACGTGGTCGACATGACCCGGCTCCAGCCGAACGAGGAGCATCCGCACGGGCTGACGGAGCGGGAGTTCGAGGCGCTGCTGCCGCACGACGTGCCGGTGGTGTTCGCGTACCACGGCTACCCGTGGCTGGTGCACCGCCTCACCTACCGCCGCGCCGTCCACCCCAACCTGCACGTGCGCGGCTACAAGGAGATGGGCACCACGACCACGCCGTTCGACATGGTGGTCACCAACGACCTGGACCGCTACCGGCTGGTGATGGACGTGGTCGACCGGGTGCCGGGGCTGGCCGTGCGGGCCGCCGGGGTGCGGCAGGCGATGGCGGACGTACGGCAGCGCCACCACGGCTGGATCCGCGAGCACGGTACGGACCTGCCGGAGGTCGAGGAATGGAGCTGGCCGGACGGCGGACGGTGACGGACCGGCGGCCGCTCCGCGCTCCGAAGGCACGGAGCGGCTGCCGCGTCTACCAGGGCACGACCTGCCCCTGGTGGTCCACGAAGTGGAGTCCGGGCTTCCCCCGGTGGCTCTCCATCGTCTCCGCCACCCCGGGAACGCTCTCCTCCACGCTGAGTTCGGCCTCGGCGCCGCCGAGTTCGGTGCGCACCCAGCCCGGGTCCATGAGCAGCAGCGTCCGCGGGTCCCCGGCGTGGCGGGCGGCGTAGCAGCGCATCAGCTGGTTCAGCGCGGACTTGCTGGCCCGGTACAGGTCCTGTCGGCCGTCCGTGTTCAGGCTGATGCTCCCCTGGTCGGAGGACATGACGCCGATGGTCCCGTCCGGCGCGACCAGGGGGCGCAGCCACTCCACGATCCGCATCGGGGCGAGCGCGTTGGTGAGCATGACCTCGGTGAACATCTCCGCCGGGACCTCGCCGACCGGTATGTCGCCGCGGGTGATGGCGGCGTTGACGAAGAGCAGGTCGAGGGAGCGCGGTGCCAGCCGGTCGCGCAGGGCCGAGATCTGTTCGGGAGCGGTCATCTCCAGCGACTCGACGGTCAGCCGCCCCTCGGCCGTGTCGGCGAGGTCGTGCAGGCCGGTGCGCCCGCTGCCGCGGACCGTGCCGATGACGTCCCAGCCGCGGCGGAGGTATGCGGCGGCGAGCCCCAGGCCCAGGGTCCGGGAGGCGCCGACGATGAGGGCGGTCTTGCGGGTGTCGGTCATGGGGTTCCTGTTCGTGGTCCAGCGGCGTCGTACGGCACGACGAGCAGGAAACCCAGTCTTCGGACGGTCCGTCCGGGCGTCCAATACCCTTTCCGTCCGCATTGATACCGTCACGGCATGGACCTCGATCTGCGCAAGCTCCGCTACTTCCTCGCGGTGGCCGAGCACCGGCACTTCGGCCGGGCGGCACAGGCGCTGTTCATCGCCCAGCCGGTCCTCAGCCGACAGATCCGCGCGTTCGAACAGGAGCTGGGCTGCGCGCTGTTCACGCGGAGCACGCGCAGCGTCGAACTGACCCCCGCGGGGCAGCGGTTGTACGACGAGGCACCGCGGATCACCACCGTGGTGGACACGGCGCTGCGGCGCGTCCACGAGGCCGGGCGGGGCGAGCAGCGGCTCGTCGTCGCCTTCTCGCCCGGCCTCCATGTGGCGGACGCGATCCGGGCGTTCACGGCGCGCCACCCGCACGTCGCGATCGATGTCTTCCCGCTGCGCTGGTGGGAGCGGGACGCGCCGCTGCGCGACGGCCGCGCGCACGTCGGCTATCTCCGGCACCCGTTCGACGACACCGGGTTGCGCACCGTCCCCATCGGCCACGAGACCAAGGTCGCGTGCCTGCCCGTGACCCACCCGCTGGCCGCCCGTCCCGCTCTCACCTCGGCCGATCTGGACGGCGAGCCGCTGCTCGACGTCAGGACGCGGCGGACGTCCTCCCTGGAGGAGAAGTTCGAGCTCATCGCGTCCGGTCAGGGCATCGCGCTCGTGCCCCTCAGCATCGCGGGCTCGTACTCCCGGCCCGACCTCGTGTACCTGACCGTCACCGACGCCCTGCCCGTCGGCACCTGCCTGGCGGCACCGGAGGGCAACTGCACGGGCCTGATACGGGACTTCGTGGGCCTCGCCACCGCGATACTGCGCCGCCCCGCCGGCGCACCGGAACCTTCGTCAGGGCTGCGGGTCGCGGGCGTCGTAGCGGGCGAAGTCGCGCCGCCACAGGCCCAGGAGCAGCACCGCCACCACACAGGCGAGACCGCCGCCGACGACCGCCACGGCGGGTGAGGTGAGGTCGGCCGCCGAACCGGTCAGGAAGTCGCCGAGCCGGGGGCCGCCCGCGACCACGACGATGAACACGCCCTGGAGGCGGCCGCGCATCCGGTCCGGCGCGGCGGCCTGGAGCATGGTGCCGCGGAAGACCATCGATACGGTGTCGGCGCAGCCGGCCACGGCGAGGAAGAACAGGCCGAGCCACAGGTGGCGGGTGAGGCCGAAGCAGGCGATGGCCGCTCCCCAGGCGACGACCGCGACCAGGATGGCCAGGCCGTGCCGGCGGACCGTACCGAGCCAGCCGGAGAACAGCGCGCCGAGCACCGCGCCGACCGCGGGCGCGGCGACCAGCAGCCCCACCGTCTTGGCGTCGCCGCCGAACCAGAGCACGGCGACCGCGGGGAACAGCGCGCGGGGCTGCGCCAGCACCATGGCCGCGAGATCGGCGAAGAAGGTCATGCGCAGGTTGGGCCGGGTGGCCAGGAACCGCAGCCCCTCCAGGACGGAGGGCCGGCGCGGCGCGTCCTCGTCTCCGTGGTCGGGGCGCATGGCGGGCAGCCGCCACATCGCGTACAGGGCGGCGGTGAAGGTCACCACGTCGATCAGGTACGCGGCCTGGTAACCCCACAGACCGACGAAGACGCCGCCCAGCATCGGCCCGCCCATCAGCCCGAGGTTGCTGGTCAGCGAGTTGAGGGCGTTGGCGGCGGGCAGCTGCTCGGGCGGCAGCAGGCGCGGGATCATCGACGAGCGGGCGGGCGAGTTCATCGCGAAGCACACCGCCTGGAGGGCGACGACCGTGTAGAGCACCCAGACCTGCCGCACGTCCAGCAGCGCGGCGGCGGCCAGCGCCACGGACAGCACGGTGGCGCCCACCGCGGTGTACATCCCCAGCTTGCGGCGGTCGACGGTGTCCGCGATGGCACCGCCGTACAGCCCGAAGACGATCAGCGGGACCAGGGAGCACAGGCCGACCGCGCCGACGGCGAAGGTGGAGCCGGTCAGGTCGTACACCTGGAGGGAGACCGCCAGAGCGGTCATCTGCTGGCCGACCCAGGAGACGGTGTTGCCGAACCACAGCCGGCGGTAGTGGACCGAGGTGCGCAGCGGCGTGATGTCGGCGAAGAGCCGGGAGCGCAGGGGTGGACGGGGCTTCGTGATGGAGGGGGACATGGCAGGAGTCACGGGGCAGTAAAGCACGGTACGTGGGTGTGACACTTACCTGCGTGATGTGTTCCACACCGCTCCGGACGGCCGCCGGGCCCCGCCTCACCCTCCCGAAAGCCCGTAGACCCGCCGCGCGTTGCCCTCCCCCACCAGCGCCGCGACCCGGCACGCGTCCGCCTCCGACCAGGCGCCGGAGCGGACCCAGCCGGTCAGCACCTCCTCCAGTGCCGTGCGGAAGGCGGCGCTGCCGACCGTGTACAGCTCCGGCAAGGCGTAGGCGTCGGTGGAGAAGAGGAGTTTGCCGAAGGGGGCGAGTTCGAAGAATTCGGCCAGGACGGCTGTCGCGCGCGGGCCGGTGTGGCCGAGGGACAGGCCGACGTCGGCGTACACGTGCGGGAAGGCGTGGGCCAGGTAGCCGGCCTGGCGGTGGTACGGGTAGCAGTGCAGCAGCACCAGGTCGGTGCCGGTGCCCGCGGTGGCGTGGGCGAAGTCGGTGAGCAGGGCCGGGTCGCTGTGGTGCAGGCGCAGGTCGGGGTCGCCGAAGCCGGTGTGGAGCTGGAGGGGGCGGCCGGTGCCGGTGGCGAGCCACAGCAGGTGGCGCAGGAGGACGGGGTCGGTGAGCCGGTGGGTGCCGGTGGCGAGCCAGTCGCGGGCGGCGGTCGCCACGTCGGCGGTGGTGGGCGGTTCGGGGGCCAGGGCCAGGCCGTGGCGGTAGGCGGCGATGGACTTGAAGCCCGCGGCGGTGCGCGCCGCGTCCCGTACGGCGTCGGCGAGCCCGGCCGTGAACACCTCGGCAGCCGCGCCCGGCTCCCCCGCCGCCCGTACGCCCGCGGCGACCCGTTCCGCCAGCGTCTCCAGGCGGACGATCTCGTGACCGGTGCCGCCGCCCGCCTCGGCCGTCTCGTGGGCTCCGGTGAGGTCGCCGGGCAGACCGGTGTCGACCAGGTACGTGCCGATGCCGGTGCCGCCCAGCAGCAGGCGCCGGACCTCGGCCGTGCCCAGTTCGCGCCGCCGGGCGAGGTACTCGCCGGGTGTGCAGTGCGGCGCGAGGCCGAGCAGCGGCGGGCACCAGCGGCGTACGGCGAAGCCCGTCTGGGTGTCGAAGAAGGTGGTGCCCGCGGCGGCGGGCCGGTCGGACTCGGTGAGGTACGACTCGAATTCGGCGGCCGACAGGTCGCCGCGCAGCACGCCGTGGCAGTGCTGGTCGACGAGCGGCGGCAGGTCCAGGGTCCCGGTGCCGCCGGGTGCGGCCGTGGTCATCAGTACCTCCAGCGGGTCGCGGCGGCGATGTCCGCGGGCTCCATCTCGGCGAAGTGCGCGGCCTCGGCGCGGCGCACCGCGATCACGGCCCCGTGCAGCACCTCGCCCATGGCCTCGGCCAGGATGGTGGAGCGGGCCAGCCGGTCGGTGGACTCGGTGAGCGAGGCGGGCAGGCGGACGATGCCGCGCCGGGCGCGTTCGCGGACGCCCAGGACGCCCGGGTCGCCGGTGACCGGCGGCGGCAGTTCGGCGCCCGCCGACAGGCCGTGCAGCCCGGCGGCGATCACCGTGCCGACGGCCAGGTACGGGTTGGCGGCGGCGTCGAACGGCTTGACCTCGGCGTGTCCGCCGTCCGGGTCGCCGGGCGCGCCGGTGACCAGCCGCAGCGCCGCCTCCCGGTTCTCCACGCCCCAGCACTGGTAGGCGCCGACCCACATGGAGGGCGCCAGCCGCAGATAACTCGCGGGCGAGGGGCAGCCGATGGCGAGCAGGGCGGGCAGCGCCTCCAGGATGCCGCCGAGGAAGCGTACGGCGTCCGGGTCCAGGCCCCACCGGGCGTCCGGGTCGCGGTGCAGGCTGCGTTCGCCGCGGTGCAGGCTGAGGTGGAGGTGGCAGCCGTTGCCGACCTGCCCGGCGACGACCGACGGCGCGAAGCCGGCCCGCAGGCCGTGCCGCAGCGACACCGCCCGTACGGTCTCGCGGACGAGGACCAGGTCGTCGGCGGCGCGCAGCGGGTCGGACGGCGCGGTGGACACCTCGAACTGGCCGGGCGCGTATTCGGGATGGAGCTGGAGCACTTCCACGCCCTGGAGGGCCAGCGCCTCGGCCACGTCGCGGAGGTAGTCGGAGAGTTCGACGACGCGGGTCATGCCGTAGGCGGGGCCGACGCACGGGTATTCCAGGGGCTCGCCGGTGCCCACGGCCCCGTCGAGGCGCCCGCCGCCCGCCGCCCCGTCCGGCCACCGGCCGTGCACCGGCGCCCGGCTGACGACCCATTCGGTCTCGAAGCCCATCCGCAGGACGAGTCCCGCGTCGGCGGCGCGCTCGACCATGCGGCGGGCGAACTGGCGCTGGCAGGCGGGGTGCGGCGTACCGAGCTGGTCGTAGCGGTCGACCGGTGCCCAGGCCCAGCCGGGCTGCGCGGCGAGCACGGTGATCCGCTCCAGGTCGGGGAAGAGCCGCAGATCGCCGTCGGGGCCGCCGAGGTGGGCGGAGGCGGTGATGGCGTCGTCGGCGGTGAAGACGTCGAAGACCGGTGACATGCCGACGCCGCGCTGGACGGCGGGCGCCAGCCGGGCGGTCGGCACGGTTTTCGTCCGGACGATACCCGCGTTGTCGACCCAGGTCAGAGCGATGGCCCGGACATGTTCCGCGTCCAGGCGCGCCGCCGTCTGGCGGGCGTCGCCCCACTGTTGCGCCGGCACCGGTCCCATGGCGCGTGTCCCCTCACTCGGCGGCCGATCGACCTGCTGCGTCGTCCCCGCGGCCCGATCGGCCGGTCACGGACAGTCGAACTCGCACCATACGCACTTTCCGGCGCCGCGCGGCTCCACACCCCACACATCCGCCAGCCGGTCCACCAGCAGCAGTCCGCGGCCCGACATCGCGGCCTCGTCGGCTTCGCGGCGCCGGGGCAGCGCGCTGGAGCGGTCGGCCACCTCCAGCCGCAGCCGCCGGTCGGTGCCGTGCGGCATCCGTACGGTCACCAGGGCCGCGCCGTCGGTGTGCAGCAGCGCGTTGGTGATCAGCTCGTCGGCGGCCAGCTCGATCTCGTCGGCGCGCTCCCGGGCGCCCCAGGCCCGTACCGCGGCGCGGATCATGTGCCGGGCGGCGGACAGTCCCTGGGGGTCGTCGGGCGCGACGTGCTGCTGGAGCCGGCCGGTGGCCGGTGTGACGGGCTCGCCGCCGCGCCGCAGGATCAGCATCGCCATGTCGTCGTCGCCGGGCTGCTCGGCGGCCAGGTCGCAGAGCCGGTCGGCCAGTTGCTGCACGTCCTGCGGGCCGTCGCGGACCACTCTGGCCAGGTGCTGTACGCCCTCCTCGATGTCGACGCCGGGCTGTTCCACCAGCCCGTCGGTGTACAGCACGAGGGTTTCGCCGACGGCCAGGTGGACGGTGGTGACGGAGTAGTCCAGGTCGCGGAAGCCGGTCGCGATGCCGAGCGGGAGGCCGCCGGTGACCTCCAGGCGGCGGCAGTGGCCCTCGGCGTGCCGCAGCAGCGGGTCCACATGTCCGGCGCGCACCATCCGCACCGTGCCGGTGGTCAGGTCGGCCTCCGCGTACGTGCAGGTGGCGAAGCGGTCGGTGTCCAGTTCGCCGAGGAAGGCGGAGGCGCGGGCCATGACGGTGGCGGGCGGGTGGCCCTCGGCGGCGTAGGCGCGCAGCACGATGCGCAGCTGGCCCATGACGGTCGCGGCGTGGGTGTCGTGCCCCTGGACGTCCCCGATGACGGCGGCGACCCGGCCCTCGGGCAGTGGGACCACGTCGTACCAGTCGCCGCCGATGTCCCGGCCGATGCGGGCGGCGCGGTAGCGGACGGCGATCTGGGCGCCGGGGATGCCGGGGATGCGGCGCGGCAGCATGGCCTGCTGAAGGCCCTCGGCGAGGTCGTGCTCCTGGTCGTAGAGCATGGCGCGGGCCAGGCTCTGCGCGACGCTGGAGCCGAGCGCGATCAGGAGATTGCGCTCCTGTACGCCGAACGGGTTCTCCGAGCGGTAGAACAGCCCCACCACACCGATCGGCCGGGCCTGCGCGATGAGCGGCAGATACGCGGCGGAGCCGAAGTCCATCCGTTCCAGGTGCGGCCACAGCGCGGGGTAGCGCTCGGCGAACTCGGCGCGGGAGCGGATGAAGCAGGGCGTGAGGGTGCGCACCACCTCGCTCATCGGGTACTCGTCCTCGACGCGCAGCACCTCCTGCTGCGGTACAAAGCTGCCCGCCTGCCCCTCGTGCACCACCCGGATGCGGCCCGCCTCGACCAGGCCGACGATGACGTTCTGCGCGCCCAGCCGGGTCAGCGCCTGGTCGTCGCCGAGCACGTCGATGACGTCCCGGACGGTGCGGGCGTGCGCCAGGGCTGCCGTGGTGCGCTCCACCAGGCCGGTGTTGCGCAGTCTGCGCGCGTGCGCCTGGGCGCGTTCCGCGGCCTGGGCGTACTCCTGGCTGGCGTCCCGGACGATGCCGATGACGCGGCGCGCCCGGCCGCTCTCGTCCCGGCGGATGCTGGCCTGGGTGTGGGTCCAGCGCACCGCCCCGTCCCGCAGCCGGACGCGGAAGTAGGCGCCGTAGGAGTCGCTGCCGTCCTTCAGGGCCCGGGTGACGACGGCGTCGAGGCGGGCCGCCTCCTCCGGCGGCAGACGGCAGGCCAGGCCGGCCGGATCGGAGTCGTACTCCTCCGGCAGCAGGTCGAAGACCTCTAGAGCGGAGCCGTCCATGTGCATACGGCCGCTGTCGAGGTCCCAGTCGAAGCCGCCCATGCCGTTGAGGGCCAGGGTCAGGTCCGGGTGGGCCGGCCAGTCGTCCGGCACCGACACGGCCGACGGCTTCGCACCCCGGTCAGCCATGTCCGCCACTTTGCCACATTCCTCCGCTTTACGGGCGGTGCGGCGGCCGGGCCCCGGCCTGCCGCCCAAAGCCTGACTTGCGCATCAATCAGTACGCAACACCGCGCGAAAGCGTTGCTATGGCGGGCTTGTGCCCTACCGTCCGCCCCATATCGTTGCGATGTTCTCAACACACTGTTACGGTCCCGGACCATGACCGAAGACCCCGGCACCCGGATCGCCGACGACGGCGACGTGGCCGACCGCGTGAAGCAGGTGGTCGAGCGCCTCGGGTGCAGCCGCCGCGAGTTCGCCCGGCGGATCGTGATGGACCCCTCCAAGCTGTCCCGGTCGCTGGGCGGCACCCGGCGCTTCACCCTCGCCGAGATCGTGCGCGTCGCGGACATCGGCGGCGTGGACGTGGCCTGGCTGCTCGGCTCGCGCGCCGGGACCCCGGCACCGGCCCGCGGCCGGGAGCCGGCCGCGGTGCCCGAGGGCGGCCGTCCCCTGCAGATCGTCCGGGAGACCGTCCGGCTGATCGCCGAGCACGGCTTCCACGCCGTACGGGTCGCCGACATCGCCGCCGCCTGCGGCACCAGCACGGCCGCCGTGCACTACCACTTCCCCGGCCGCGACGAACTGCTGGAAGCGGCCGTGCGCTGGTGCATGGACGAGGACACCGCGCGGCGCGCGGCGGGCCTGGCCGAAGCGTCCGACGCGCGCGCCGAACTGCTGCACCTGATCGCCCTCCAGACCCCGCGCACCGAACAGCAGCGGCGCCAGTGGCTGGTCTGGCTCGACCTGTGGGCGCAGGCCGCCCGCTCCACCGCCGTCGGGCGGCTGCACGAGCACTATTACCGGCAGTGGCGGACCACCGTCGCCGATGTGCTGCGCCGGGGCGTCGAGCAGGGCGTCTTCCGCCCCGTGGACCCCGAATCCACCGCGCTGCGGCTGACCGCGCTCATCGACGGCCTGGCCACCCAGGTGCTCGCCACCGCGCCGGACAGCACCACCCCCGACAGCATGCACGCGGCGCTGCTCACCTTCGTCGACGGCGAACTCGCGCCCACCGACCCGTAGTTGCCCCCCTCTCCCGAAGGAACCCGCCGTGAACAACGAGGTCATCATCACCTGCGCGCTGACCGGCGCCGGCGACACCGTGCGCCGCTCCCCGCACGTGCCAGTCACCCCCGAGCAGATAGCGGAATCCGCCGTCGAGGCGGCCTCGGCCGGTGCCGCCGTCGTGCACATCCACGTGCGCGATCCGGAGACGGGCGATCCGTCCCGCGATCCCCGCCTGTACGCCGAGGTGGTCGAGCGGATCAAGGAGACCGGCACCGACGTCGTCATCAACCTGACCGCCGGCATGGGCGGCGACCTCGTCATCGACCCGGACGAGCCGCTGCGGCAGCTGCCCGGTACGGACCTGGTCGGCGGCCTGGAGCGGCTGCCGCACGTCGAGGACCTGCTCCCCGACATCTGCACCCTGGACTGCGGCTCCCTCAACTTCGGGGACGGCTCCAGCCTCTACGTCTCGACGCCCGACATGCTGCGCGCGGGCGCCCGGCGCATCCAGGAGCTGGGCGTGCGGCCGGAGCTGGAGATCTTCGACACCGGGCAGCTGTGGTTCGCCAAGCAGCTGCTGGCCGAGGGGCTGCTCGACGACCCGACCGTCTTCCAGCTGTGCATGGGCATTCCGTGGGGCGCGCCGGCCGACCCGGGCGTGCTCCAGTCGATGGTCGCGATGCTCCCGGAGGGCGCGCAGTGGGCCAGCTTCGCGCTCGGCCGGATGCAGATGCCGTGGGTCGCGCAGTCCATTCTGCTCGGCGGCAACGTACGGGTGGGCCTGGAGGACAACCTGTATCTGAGCAAGGGCGTCAAGGCGACCAACGGACAGCTGGTCGAACGCGCCGTGCGGATCACCGAGTTGCTGGGCGCGAGTGTCGCCACCCCGGACCAGGCCCGTGCGCGCCTCGGGCTGAAGCCGCGCGGCTGACGCCGGACCGTACCGCCCCGCCCGCCTCCCCACCCCAGGAGTTCCCGTGTCCCCCACCCCTCCCTCCTCCGTACGCCGCGTGGCGTGCATCGGCGCCGGCGTCATAGGCGGCGGCTGGGTCGCCCACCTTCCTCGCGCGCGGTTACGACGTGACCGCCTGGGACCCGGCGCCGGACGCCGAGGACAAACTGCGCCGCCTGGTCACGGCCGCCTGGCCCGCCCTGGAACAGCTCGGCCCGGCCGAGGGCGCCTCCGCCGACCGTCTCACCCTGGCGCCGAGCCTCGCCGAGGCCGTCGCCGACGCCGAGTTCGTCCAGGAGAGCGCCCCCGAGCAGCTGGACCTCAAGCGCGATCTGCTCGCCCAGCTGGACGCGGCCGCCCCGCCCGGCGTGGTCATCGCCTCGTCCACCTCCGGCTATCCGATGACCGATATGCAGACCACGGCCGCGACGCCGGGCCGTCTGGTGGTCGGGCACCCGTTCAACCCGCCGTATCTGATCCCGCTGGTCGAGGTCGTCGGCGGCGAGCGGACCGACCGCGCGGCGGTCGAGTGGGCGGCGGAGTTCTACCGCGCGGCGGGCAAATCCGTGATCACCATGGACCGCGAGCTGCCCGGCTTCATCGCCAACCGGCTCCAGGAGGCGCTGTGGCGCGAGGCGCTGCACATGGTCGCCAACGGCGAGGCCACGGTCGAGGACATCGACGCCTCGATCACCGAGGGGCCGGGGCTGCGCTGGGCGTTCATGGGCCCGATCCTGACGTTCGCGCTGGCCGGCGGCGAGGGCGGGATGGCCCACATGCTCGACCACTTCGGCCCGTCGCTGAAGTCCCCGTGGACCCGGCTGGAAGCGCCCGAGCTGGACCGGGCGCTGCGGGACGCGATGGTCGACGGCTGCGAGCGGGCCGCGGACGGCCGTACGTACGCGCAGCTCGTCGCCGAGCGCGACCAGGGCGTCATCGACGTGCTGCGCGCGACCGGCCGCCTGGACGGGCCCGCCCGGTGACGGCGCACCCGGCGACGGACCGCCCGCCCCTGCTGCGCCGTACGGTCCAGGACGACTGGATCGACTACAACGGCCATCTGTCCGAGGCGTACTACGTCCTGGTCTTCGGCTTCGCCACGGACGCCCTCATGGACGCGGCCGGTCTCGACGCGGCCTACCGGGACCGCACCGGCCACTCGCTCTACACGGTCGAGGCGCATGTGCGCTATCTGGCGGAGGTGCCGCGCGGCGCCGAACTGGCGGTGCGGACGACGGTGCTGGGCGTGGGCGCGAAGAAGGCGCGGTTCGTGCACGAGATGTACGTGGGCGACGCGTCCGGGGACCCGGTGGCGACCGAGGAGATCTTCGCCCTGCACGTCCACCAGGGCGAGGGCCGGGCCGCGCCGCTGCCCGAGGAGGCGCGGGAGCGGCTGGCGGCGCTGGGCGGGCCGGCGCCCGAGTGGGCGGGGCGGGGAATCCGGGAGGTGTAGGACGGCGTTGCACGGCGTGTCCCCGATACACGGGGGCACGCCGTCGCCGGGTCGGCCGTCCGGCCGTCCCGCGGTGCGACCCTGAGGTGCCGCATTCCCGTCAGGAGAGGAACCGTCATGCCGTCCGTACCAGGTCACCGCATCACCGTCGAGCAGGGCACCGAACATGTCCGCGTCGTCCACGACGGCCAGGTCGTCGCCGACAGCCGCCGCCCGCTGCTGCTCCGCGAGACCGGCTATCCGGTGCGCTACTACCTGCCGCCGGAGGACGTCCGGACCGACCTGCTGACTCCGTCCGGGACCCGTACGCACTGCCCGTTCAAGGGAGACGCCTCCTACTGGTCACTTTCCGGTGGCCCGGAGGACATCGCGTGGGCCTATCCTGCGCCGAAGTCCGCGGTCGCGCAGATCAAGGACCATCTGTGCTTCTACGAGGCGAAGTTGGTGGGCGAGGGCCGGGACGGGAGCGAGTAGGAAAGTTTCCTAACTATTCTCCGCCGGATTCATTGACGCGTACATGAGCCGTCGTCAAGATTCCTCCGTACGGCACCCCCCGCCGACCGAGGAGACGGACATGACGCCCACCCCCCGCGCCGCGAAGTCCCGCACGTTCCTGACCAATCCCCGCACCGGCATACCCACCGCCGCGGGCGCGGTCCTCGCGCTCGTCGGCGGTGCGCTGCTGTGGTCGCCGGCCGGGCGCGCGGACGCCGCGCCCGAACGCACGGCCGCCAAGGCGGGCGCCTTCACCGCGGTGGCCGCCGGGGACATCGCCGAGCGCTGCACCGCGAGCAGCAGCAGCTGTGTGCACCCGAAGACCGCGGCCCAGGTCAAGAGGATCGACCCGGCCTTCGTGCTGACCATGGGCGACAACCAGTACGACGATGCCCGGCTGAAGGACTTCCAGAAGTACTACGACACGTCCTGGGGCGCCTTCAAGGCCAAGACCCACCCGGTCGCCGGCAACCACGAGACGTACGACCCGGCCGGCAAGCTGTCCGGCTACAAGTCCTACTTCGGCTCCGTCGCCTACCCGAAGGGCAAGAGCTACTACAGCTTCGACCACGGCAACTGGCACTTCGTCGCGCTGGACTCCAACAGCCTGGACTCCGCTCAGACCAAGTGGCTCAAGGACGACCTCGCCGCCAACTCCAAGAAGTGCGTGGCCGCCTACTGGCACCACCCGCTGTTCTCCTCCGGCGAGCACGGCAACCAGCCGGTCAGCCGGTCGGTGTGGAAGCTGCTGTACGACGCCAAGGCGGAGCTGGTCCTGAACGGGCACGACCACCACTACGAGCGCTTCGCGCCGCAGGACCCGGACGGCAAGGCCGACCCGGACGGGCTGGTCGAGCTGCTCGCCGGGATGGGCGGCGCCAACCCGTACAAGATCGAGGAGGTCCAGCCGAACAGCGAGAAGCGGCTGACGAAGACCTTCGGCGTGGTCAAGCTGAACTTCACCGACGACGGATTCTCCTGGGACCTGGTCGGCACCGACGGGAAGACCAAGGACAGCAGCCCGTCCTACCGGTGCCACTGACCGGCCCGAAAACCACCCGCCATGTATCTCGCCACCACCGGCGCGGCCGCCGCCACCTCCGGGCTGACGCGCGGCCGCGTCGCCGGACCGGTGCTCGCGCTCGGCACGGTCAGCCTGGTCACCGACATCTCCTCCGAGATGGTCACCGCGGTGCTGCCGCTCTACTTCGTCCTCCAACTGGGCCTGTCACCACTCCAGTTCGGGTTCCTGGACGGGCTCTACAACGGCGTCACCGCGCTCGTACGGCTGCTGGGCGGGCACGCCGCCGACCGCGGCGGGCGGCACAAGCTCGTGGCCGGCACCGGGTACGCACTGTCCGCGCTGTCCCGGCTCGGCCTGCTGCTCGCGGGCGGCGGCACGGCCGGGATCGGCGCGGCGCTGGCCGCCGACCGCATCGGCAAGGGCGTACGGACCGCCCCGCGCGACGCGCTGATCTCGCTCAGCAGCCCGCCCGACGAGCTGGGCCGGGCGTTCGGCGTGCACCGCGCGATGGACACCACGGGCGCGCTGCTCGGGCCGCTGGCCGCGTTCGCGCTGCTGTGGGCGACCGCGGACGCATATGACGCGGTGTTCGTCGTCAGCTTCTGCGTCGGGCTGCTGGGCGTGCTGCTGCTGGTCGCGTTCGTGCCGGGGCGCGACGCCCTGGGCCCGGTGGCGGCGGCGCCCACCGGGCCGCGGGTCCCACTGCGCACCAGGATCACCGAACCGCTGCGGGACGCCGCCTTCCGGCGGATCATGCTGGCCGCCGCCCTGCTGGGCGCGGCCACCATCGGCGACTCGTTCGTCTACCTGCTGCTCCAGAAACAACTGGACTTCGCGGTGCGCTGGTTCCCGCTGCTGCCGCTCGGCACCGCCGCGGTCTACCTGCTGCTCGCGGTGCCCGCCGGGCGGCTCGGCGACTGCATCGGGCGCCGGGTCCCCTTCCTCCTCGGCCACGCGGCCCTGCTCGCCGCCTACGTCCTGCTGCTGACCGTCGGCGACGGCATCGTCCTGGTGGCCGGTGTGCTGGGGCTGGTCGGTGTCTTCTACGCGGCCACCGACGGCGTGCTGATGGCCCTCGCCGGTCCCGCCCTCCCGGCGGCGCGCCGGGCGAGCGGCATGGCGCTGCTCCAGACGGGCCAGGCGCTGAGCCGGCTGCTCGCCGCCGCGGGGTTCGGCGCCGCCTGGACCCTGTGGGGCAGCGGGCCCGCGCTGGTCGCCGCCGTCGTCGTCCTCGCGGCCGCCCTGGCGGGCGCCGCCGCGCTGCTTCCCCGTACGGAAAGGCGGTCGTCGTGCTCGTGACGGACAGGGCAGGTGCCCCGGCGGAGGGCACGGCCGGCAAGGCACCGGGCGGGCCGTCCCTGCGCGCCCGCGTCATCGCCATCGCGGTGGCCACCGCCGTACTCGCCACGGTCGCCGTGGTCTACACGGTGTCGGCGGCCCGGCGCGCCGAATCCGCCGACATGCCGTCGGCGTTCGGGCTGGACCGGGGGCAGCTGTATTTCCGTAGTACGCGGGAGGGGGACGGCACCGGGCGTGTCGCCCGTCTGCCCGCCGATCCGTCCGCGCGCGGCGCCGCCGCGATGAGCGCGGAAGCGGCCCCCGCACCGGACCGCCGCACCACCGGCGGCCCCGCCTGTGAGCGCTTCCACGCGGCCGGCGGCACCGCCCTGTGCCTCCAGCGCCGCCCCGGCATCCCGCCGGCCGCGTACGCCGTCGTCCTAGACGGGCGGCTGCGCGAGAAGCGCCGGATCGCCCTGACCGGCATCCCCAACCGGGCCCGGGTCTCCGCCTCCGGCCGGATGCTGTCCTGGACGATGTTCGCCACCGGCGACTCCTACGCCACCACGTCCTTCTCCACCCGTACGTCCATCCTCGACACCCGCACCGGCTACCTGGTCAAGAACATGGAGGACATCCCGCTCACCCTCGACGGCCGCCGCTACCACTCCCCCGACGTCAACTACTGGGGCGTCACCTTCGCCCGCGACGACAACCGGTTCTACGCCACCGTCTCCACCAAGGGCCGCACCTACCTCGTCGAGGGCGACATGCGCCGCTGGACGGCCCGCACCCTGCGCGAGAACCTGGAGTGCCCGTCCCTCTCGCCCGACAACACCCGCCTCGCCTTCAAGAAACGGGTACGGGAAGGAGCGCGCGACCCCTGGCGGCTGTACGTGCTCGACCTGCGCACGATGCGGGAACACCCGGTCGCGGAGCGGCGCAGCGTGGACGACCAGGCGGCCTGGCTGGACGACCACACGCTCGCCTACGCGCTGCCGGGGAGCGACGGCAAGGGCAGCGACATCTGGACCGTGGCGGCGGACGGCGGCGGCGCTCCGGCGCTGCGGGTGGCCGGCGGCTCGTCTCCGGCGGTGGTGCGCTGAGCGAGCGCGGTCTGGTGGGCGGCTTACTCCGTGGGGCGGGCGCCCCCGGCGCACAGGCGCGGTGCGTTCCCGGCCGCCGCGACCGGCTCGTCGCGCTCGTCCCGCTCGCCGAGCCGGTCCGCCAGGCCCTGGGCCCAGGCCGTCAGCCCGGGTACGTCGATGTCGTACGGGACGGTGTCCGCGTACGGGGCGATGGCGCCCGCGCCCCGGAGCAGCAGCGCCGCGCCGCCCTTCGCGTTGCCGCGGGCGGCGTGGGTGAGGCCGACGGCGAGCTGGGCGAGGCCGCGCCACAGCTGCCGCTCCTGCTCGGGGGCCGCCTTCCAGGCGTCCTCCAGCACTTCGTGGGCGTGAAAGGGCAGGCCGCGGTCCAGGAGGTCCTGGGCCTCGACGAGCGCCTGGCGGGGGCTGCGCTCGACGCCCTCGGGCTGGCGCTCCACGCCCGGGGCGCCGTACGGCAGCGGGCGGCCCAGACCGTCCCGGGGCCGGGCGTTGCGGGCGCGGCCTTCGGCGTCGCGGTCGCGGCCGGCCCCGGCCTCGGGTCCGGTGCCGGCCGCGGTCCCGGCATCCGTTGCGGTCCCGCTGCCCGTCGCGGTCCCGCTTTCCGCCCCCGTACCGCAGTGTTCGCAGCCGGGCTCTCCCGGCCGGTCCGAGATCCGGCCGCACTCCTGGCACACCTGGTCCAGCCAGCAGGCCGGATCGCCGCCCTCATCGCGTCGCGTCACGTTCACACTTCGATTGTGCAGCGCGCGACGGGGCGGCGTCCGGGCGGGGCGGTGGCCGTACGGCCGGGAGCCGGGGCGGCGGCCGTACGGTCCCGCGTCGTCGCCGGTCAGGCGTCGTCGCCGGGCGTCCGCCGTCCGCGTACGTACATCCGCCAGCCGAAGACGGCGCCGACGGCGAGCGCGACGGCGAAGCCGCCCGAGACCGCCCACAGCGTGGTGTCCGTCCGCCGTCCGGCTTCCCGGGAGACCTGGGCGGCGACCGGCCGCGCCGAGGCGGCGTGGCGTTCCGGCCCGCTCCGTGCGCCTTCGGAGACCCGGCTGCCGTCCGGCGCGGCCGCGGCGGCTTGCAGGGAGCCGACCGGGCGGACCTTGCCGACGGCCTTGAAGCCCCAGTCCAGCAGCGAACCCGCCTCGTGGTACACGGCGTTGGAGGCGCCGGACTGCGGGTTCATCACGGTGACCAGCAGCGTGCGGCCGCCCCGCCGCGCCGCGGCGACGAGCGTGTTGCCGGCGTTGCTGGTGTAGCCGTTCTTGACGCCGACGATGCCGGGGTAGCGCCGCGTTCCGTTCGAGCCGGTCAGTATCCGGTTGGTGTTCTGGATCTCGAACGAGGGACTGCCCTTGCTGGGGAACCGGGCCGTGGTGGTGGCGCAGTACCGGGCGAAGTCGGCGTTGGCGAGGCCGGCGCGGCCGAACACGCTCAGGTCGTGCGCCGAGGACACCTGCCCCGGGCTGTCGTACCCGTCCGGGGACCGCACCGTGGTGTCGCGGGCGCCCAGCTGCCGCGCCTTGGCCTGCATCTCCTTCGCCGTGGCCGTCCAGCCGCCGTTCATCGAGGCGAGCACCCGCACCGCGTCGTTGCCGGAGCGCAGGAAGACACCGCGCCACAGGTCGGCGACCTGGTAACTGCGGCCTTCCTGGATGCCGACGAGGCTGCTGCCGGACCCGATGCCCGTCAGGTCCTTCGCGGTGACCTTGTGGACGGCGTCCGCGCGGAACTTCGGCAGCACGGTGACCGCGAACAGGGTCTTGAGGGTGCTGGCGGGCGCGAGCCGCTGGTGCGCGTTCCTGGCCGCCAGCACATCGCCCGTACGGACGTCGGTCACCGCCCAGGAGCGGGCGGACACCCCGCCGGGCAGCGCGGGGGCCCCGGCTCCCACCGCTTCCTCGGCGTGGGCGGTCGCCGGTATGGAGGTGAGGGTCAGGCCGGTGGCGGCGATGGCGGCCAGCACACCGGCATTCCGGGACAAAAGCGTGTCAATTGCCATGTCTTCACGCTAGGAAGCCCGCACTTCGACCGCAGACGGGCCTACGCCAGTCGGCCGAAGCGCCGAGGGGGGCCGGGGAGGGGGCGGGGAGCCCGCGGGGAGCGCGGCATTCAAGGCCAGAGATTCACGGGCGGCTACCGCATGCGCCCCGTACGCACGAGGACCCGCCCGGTGCGACGGGGGATGCACACCGGGCGGGCCTCACGACCTTTTCTACCGCATGCAGGAACGGTTATGCCTCAAAAGCTTGTTCGTCCTGCAACTACCAGGCGACGGGGAGCGAGATCAGGCCACGTGACCGCAGAGTGCGGCGGTGGCGCAGTTCCGACCGCGGCACGTCCAGCCGCAGCCCGGGAAAACGGCTGATGAGAGCGGTCAGCGCGGTCTCGGTCTGCAGGCGCGCCAGGGCCGCGCCGAGGCAGTAGTGGATGCCGTGCCCGAACATCAGCTGACCCGTGGCGTCGCGGCCCGGATCGAGCGTCCCGGGAGCGGCGAAGCGGTCCGGGTCGCGGTTCGCCGAGGCAAGGGAGAGCAGCACACTCTCGCCCGCGGGCACCCGTACGCCGCCGACTTCCACGTCCTCCAGGGGGAACCGGCGGATGGCCAGCGAGACCGGTCCGTCGTAGCGCGCGAACTCTTCCACGGCCGCCGACAGTTCGGCTGGATTCGTACGCAACGCCATGAGGTGTTCGGGGTGGTCGAGCAGGGCGAGGACGGAGTTACCGATGAGGTGAACGGTGTTCTCGTAACCGGCGAAGAGCAGGAGGAACGCCAACGAGGTGAGCTCGTCCTCACCGAGCCGGTCCCCCGCGCCGCCCTCCGCCGCCGCGCCGTCCCGCACCAGGATCAGGTCGGAGAGCAGATCGTCCCCCGGCGCGGCCCGCTTGGCCGCGATCAGCCCCGTGTAGTAGCGCATCATCGCCCCGACGGCCTCCTTCGCCCGCTCCGGCCGGGCCGGGTCGGGCGTGATCAGCGCGTCCGTCCAGGCCCGGAAGTCCGGCCGGTCGTCCTCCGGTACGCCCAGCAGGTCGCAGATGAGGATGATGGGCAGCGGACCGGCGTAACACTCCATCAGGTCGGCCCGCCCGGCGTCCGCGACCACGTCCAGCAGCCCGTCCGCCAGCCGCCGTACGGGCTCCCGCAGCTTCTCGACCCGCGCGGGCGTGAACGCCTTGGCCACCAGCCGGCGCACCCGGGTGTGGTCCGGCGGATCCATGTTGAGCAGATTCGCGTCCAGCGCGGGCGGCAGCACGAACCCGCGATAGCCGCCCCGCGCGTTCCGCTTGTCCAGGGAAAGCCGCGGATCGGACAGACACCGCCGCACATCCTCATACCGCGTCACCAGCCACGCGGGCTGCCCGTCCGGCCCGGCAATCCGATGGACGGGCCCCGCCTCCCGCAACACCGCGTACCCGGCATGCGGATCATCCAGAAGCTGCGTCACGTCAACGAGGTCGTCGGGGCCGGTCTCGGCGGTGTTCTGCATGGTGCACGACTTTAGACAAGGACTTTCAGGCGAGCGCGGGGGGCTGCTGCCCCCCTTCGGCTCAGTGCCGCTGCATGGCGCTCCGCTGGCGCAGTTCGGTGAGTACGGTGTCCGTCAGGGGCGAGTAGTAGACGTCCGCCACTCGCGCCAAGTGCTCGTATTCCGCGATCAGTTCGGCGGACGGGCCGAGTGCGGGGCCGCCGGGAACGGCGTCCGGAAGACGCTCTCGGGTTACGTCGGCGCGGTTCGCGGGGCGGGCGGGCGGTCGCTCCTCCGCCGTCACCACCACGCTCTCCGCCCCGAGTACGGGAACGAGCCCGATCGCCCGGTTCTCCAGGCCGCGGCGCAGTGCGGCGGCCTCCGCGACGGCCGCCAGCTGCCGTTCGTCCGCCACCACGGCACGCCCGCGTTCGCGTGCGATGTCGACGGTGTCCGCTTCCACGTACCGCCGGATGCCGCGCTGGACGTCCCGGATCTGCGCCATCTGCCGGTCGGCGCGCCACTGGAGCCGCGCGAACGGCCACCGCACGCGCCAGGACGGGCCGCCCGCCGTCATCTCGGGGGCCTGGGCGGCGACGTCCTTCCACAGCGGGTGCAGCCGGCGCAGACGGCGCCAGGCAGACGCCCGCGGACCCGCGGCCGGGAGCGCGAGCCCGGCCAGCACCAGGACAGCGGCGACCGAAGCGCTCAGCGGCGCCACGCCGTTGGAGAGCCACGGCGCCTCGTGCCCGGCCCACGACAGCACGAAGCCGGCCAGCTTGCAGGCGCAGTACGCCAGGCCGAGCCAGCAGCCCGCGGCCAGCAGCCGCAGCCCCCGGGCGAGCCAGGACGCGCCGAGCCGGCCGGCGTAGCGCGGGCAGAGGGCGCCCAGGCCCGCGAGGCTGGTGCCGAAGATGGCGAGATACAGCACCAGGAAAGCCATGACTCCCGGCGAGCCCGCGTAGGCCGTACTGAGGTCGCGGGGGTGCTCCACGTCGTCCGGCCGCCCGGCGACGAAGCAGGTCACCGCCACCGCCCAGGCCACGGTCACGGCCGTCACCGCCGTACGGGAGCGCGCCCGGATCCGCGCGCGGCCTTCCGCGCCCGCGCCGCCGCTCCAGCGCAGCAGCAGGACGAACGCGCCGGCCGCGAAGACCACGACCGAGGAGTAGAGGAAGACCATCGACAGGTTCGACACACCGGTCAGCCGGTCGAACCAGCGGTAGACGCCGGGCGCGGAGAAGACGAACACCGTCGCGACGCCGGCGCTCATCACACACGTCAGCCCCAGATCCGCGTTGCCGCGGTCGCGGAGCCAGGCGCGCGCCTTGAAGGCGACGACGGTCCAGGCCACTCCGCCGAGACACAGATACAGCACGTCAAACACTCGATCCCCCGTCCGAGTCACCGGCGCCGCACGCGGCGCCGTCCTTCCCCCCGTTGCCGCCCCCACGGCCCGCGGCACGTAGGGGCCCGTCGCGCCGGTGCCGCAGCGCGGGCGCCAACGCGGCGGCGAGTTCGGCGGCCGGCCCCGTCGGCTCCGGCCCGCGGTCCACCGGCGAGGGCGCCACCCGCGCCATCAGCAGCCCGCCCAGCACCTCCACCGCCCGGGGCGCGGGGCCGTCACGGTCGGTCACGCCGGGCGCCGCGTGCTCCAGCAGCAGACGGCCGATTTCATGCGTCACGATGTGCGTCCGGTGCCAGGCGCTGGTCCGGAGCTCGCAGAAAATCCAGTACCCGTCGTCGGTACGGGCCGTCATCCCGGACGCCGCGCCGTCCAGCCGCATCGGCATGATCCGTACGGAACAGCCGAGGTACGCCGCCACGGCGCCGCACACACCCGTCAGGTCGGTCCGGTCCGGCAGCCCCAGCTCCCCGACCATCTGCTCACAACGATGCCGGACCCGCCGGGCTCGCGCGCCCGCACACAGACGCCCCCAGCGCCGCCCACGCACACCCCGCGCCCCGCTCCCGCCCCGCACGCC